>JANXSD010000157.1 GCA_025352785.1 Bacteroidota bacterium | reverse complement strand
CCCTACACCTGATGTATGTGACACTATGTATTTTATTTTTTCAAACTATTTTCAACTTACTCCTAGCATAAGTGATTCTGGATATAGTTGGATAATTTATTATAATGGCAATAACATTTTTTCAAATACAACCACCAATCCACCTGCTTTTCAAATAGGAGGGTATGGGCAATATATTGTCAAAGCATCAGTATGGAATGCTTGTGATACGATTTTGTTGACTGATACATTTAATATTAATCCGCCTGCAACGATAGTATTAAATAATGATACTATAGTATGTAAAGGAAGTGGAACAATAAATCTAACTTCAAATCCTTTAGGTGGTGTTTGGACATGGAATGGAAATATTATTTCTGCGGGGTCGTTCGATCCAAATGCAACTCAACAAGTTTCGAATTACTTACTTTATTCTTATGGTGCTCTAAGTTGTGCAGTTAAAGATTCATTTTTAATTACTGTTTTCGGTGCGGATATTAATGCTGGAAATGATACCGTACTTTGCCAAAACAATGGACCATTGTCATTTACAGGAAACCCCGCAGGTGGAAGTTGGTCTGGGAATGGAATAACTAATACTATAACTGGTTATTACGACCCATCGATTGTACTTTCAGGAACGGATAGCTTATACTATATAATTAACGACCCATTACACAATTGCATGGTTAGGGATCTTTTAATTGTAACTGTAATTTCACCAACCGCTGCTGCATTTTCAATTCCTGATTCAGCATGCATTAACCAACTAATAAATTTTAACGATACAATTTCGAACACAACCGCTTCATGGAATTTCGGAGATTCTCCCGTTTATATTTTTTCGAATTCCACAACACACACTTATGCAACTGCTGGTACATATCAAATAACTTTAATAATTCAGAACCAATATGGATGTTTAGATACTATAACTCAACCAATAGTTATTGCCGAACCACCTAACGCAATATTTTCTTTAGATATTCATAAAGGATGTGCAATTTTACCAGTTAACATAACCAATTTAAGTAACTATTATGGAACAACAACTTATTATTGGGATTATGGAAATATGGTAACGAATACTTTGTACAATCCAGGAGTTATATATTTCGATCAGGGTCAAGGTGATTCAACAATTTATCATATTAGCCTAAATTCAATTAATGGTTGTGGCGCGGCATCATACGAAGATTCCATTGTTGTTTATCCTATTCCTGTACCTGAGTTCGGATTAATTTATAATGATAGTTGTTCCCCAGTAACCATACACTTTGCCAATGTTACTTCAGGAAATCCTGATAATTTTTACTGGTATATTAATGGTGGCTTCATTTCTTCAGATTCTATTTTGTCTCCTCAAGTATTTGTAACAGATAGTTTAGATTCTACATATACAATTATGTTGATTTCATCAAATACTTGTGGAGTTGATACAATTAAACATGATGTAATTGTGCATCCGAATACTGTACATGCATTTTTCAATACCGATATAGTCTACGGATGTAAACCTTTAACCGTTACGTTTACAAGTTATGTGTCTGCAAATTCAGCTATAGACTGGGATTTTGGTGATGGTAATTTTGCCAATGGAGATACAGTAATTCACACATATGATTCATCCGGCACGTTTACTATTTGGCAAAGAGTTGATAATTACTGCGGTTATGACTCAATTAGCCAAAACATTATTGTATTTGATCAACCAGATGTTTCATTCATTGTTCCACCAATAAACTGCGGCAATGAATCTATTTTTTTTCAAAATACATCCACACATATTTCTGGTAGCATTTGGAACTATGGCGACGGAAGCAATCTAGATTCATCAACTACGTCACCATCTCATTTTTACAATTCAATTGGTTCATATATCGTTACTCTAGTAGCTATTTCTAATGGCACATCATGTAGAGATACATTTAATTTTCCCATCCAAATCGTGCCATTCCCACAAGCAGTTTTTACGATAATCGATAATGATGGATGCGCTCCATTAACCGTTGATTTGATAAGTAACTCAGTAGGTGCAAATTATTTTAACTGGGATGTTGGGAATGGTGACACACTGAATGGAAGCACTCAATTTTACACCTATATCAATTCTGGGAGCTACACAATTCATCTTATTGCTGTTGATAACAACGGTTGTAAGGATGACACGTCTTTTAGCTTTATAAATGTTTACCCCGTACCTATTGCTGATTTTGATTTTAAACAAATTGATTCATGCATTGTCCCATCTGATATTCAATTTCAAAATCTTAGCTTAGGTGCTTCTAGTTTTTATTGGAACTTTGGAATATTTGGAAATTCTAATCAAGAAAATCCCAAATTAAATTTTACTAATGAATCAATTTTAAATACTTCATTAATCGCATTTAATACCTATGGTTGTTCTGATACAATAAATAAACTTTTAAAAGTATATGCAAAACCAAAAGCAAGTTTCACTCCAGATATTATAATCGGTTGTCCAGAATTAAAAGTCACGTTTAGTAATACTTCTTTATTTTTCAATCAAGTATGGTGGAATTTTGGAGATGGAGATCACTCAAATATTATTAATCCAATCCATTATTATTCAATGGGAACCTATTCAATATCATTAATTGTAGGAAATGATTCAACATGCTTTGATACCATTACAACAAATGCATTAATAAAAGTATATGGGAAACCAACCGCATATTGCAGTTTTAAAGAAATTACAGATACCGTAGTAAATCCAAGTGGGATTTATCAATTTTTAGATAATTCGATTGATGCAACGAGTTGGCATTGGAACTTTGATGATGGCACATTTAGTAATGAAAAAAGCACACTTCATCGTTTTTATTCAAATGGTACTAAATACATCACCTTAATCGCATACGATGATAATAATTGTTCTGACACTTGTAATTTAGCTTTGTCTCCTGATTATTTCGGAACATTATTTATTCCAAATGCATTTTCTCCTAATGCAGGAACAGAAGAAACAAAATACTTTATTTCTAAAGGTGTCGGATTAAAAGAATATTTGATTGAAGTTTATTCCCCATTCGGTGAGATTGTTTGGGATTCACATGAATTAATAGATGGTCAACCTACGGGAAAATGGGATGGCACAAAGAATGGAAAAGAATTACCTCAAGGAGCTTATGCATGGAAAGTACGTGCAATTTTTGAAAATGGAATCATTTGGTCAGGTATGAGTTATTTTGGATCTTCTCCTAAAACAACTGGATCGGTAATGCTTATAAGGTAGAATAAAACATGAAAATTATTGCAGCTATCAAATTCATTATATTTCAAATTTGATGTGAACATACCAATATATTTGATTAAATTATAAATATATTTACATTTAACCGTCATGTTACCTTATAGAGATTGTTAAGTGTTTATTTAACCCCGCCTCAACAATTTTTTTCAGTGTCATAATTTCAATTTCTTGTTTATCACTTTCGAGCCTTGTAATATAGGTTCTAGAAGTACCAGAAAGTACTGCCACTTCATGCTGTGTAAGTTTTGCAGCTAACCTAGCCTTCCAGAGAATCGAACCAATCGAAATCGTTAGTTGAGGATCTAACTCACTTAACTCAAATAAAGTGTCGGCACCAACTTCAAAAGGTGCTTTGGTTTTTTTGCCATCAAGTCCTTTTATATTAAATTCAATATTGCTCCACGATAAAGTATGACGTTCTAACTTGACTTTTGCAAATTCTACTGGATTCAATAATTTATACTCAGGATCAGCCTTGGTTACTTTCCATTCTTTTTTTAAAATATTTTCAAAATCAAGAATGCGATCTTCTCCGTTGCTGAAAAGTATCGAAACGCACAATTTCTTTTTATCAATACGATTAATTCGAAGAATTTTATTTAGTCGTTTATGAGTTTTGTTTTCCATATCATTTACCGGAATTTTTTTCCTATTTTTATTTACTTTGACGTTAGGCTTCTTTTTTATCGGAGATAGTCTTGGGTTTAATGCATAAAAAATATTTTCTACCAAACTTTGATTGTTTTCGTTAGAAAGTCATTCTTTTATCGACTTCAATTTCTTAATAGGAAATACACCAATCAATATTTTTCCTGTATTAATATTTATTAATACTTCCTCATCAGCATAGAATGCGTGGAAGTGTGGTGGCAGATGCTCCCCGCAATATACATAAATGCATATTTCATCCATTTCAACAATAAGTGGAGCCATGTTTTAATCGATTATTAATGTATCAAATTAGATACATTAAAACAAATTTTGTTATTGATTTTTTGTCATTTCATATCAAGCAAAGTGATTAAGGCTAACTCTACAACATGAAATATTAGTTTAGCCTTCATAAACCGTAAACGTATCAACAAGATTTTTACTTTATCACTCTTCATTCAATCTCCTTCAATTTATAATTCGTACTTCGACCACCGGCAGATTCTTTTTCCAAAACGTTTTGGTCGATTAAATTTTGAATGTCGCGCATAGCAGTATCTTGTGAACAGCCAGAAATTTTTGCCCATTTCGATGAGGTTAACTTTCCTTCAAATCCATCCAGTAATTTATTGATCATCATCTTCTGACGATCAGTTAAACTTTTGGTATGTAAGAAATCCCAAAAGCATGATTTCTTGATGATGCTTGATAACGTTTCTTCGGAAGCAGCTATGGCTCGCTCTAAACATTCTACAAACCATACAATCCAATCTGTTATATCGAGTGAACCTTTTTGAGTTTTTTCGAGAATATTGTAATACTGCTTGCGCTCAATTCTTATTTGCGACGACATGCTATAAAACCGCTGAGGAATCTCATCCGCACGCGTTAATTGCATATCCGCTATTGCCCGTGCTATCCGACCATTGCCATCATCAAAAGGATGAAGAGTAACAAACCAAAGATGCGAGACAGCAGCTTTCAATAAGGGATGAAGTTCCGACTTAGTGTTAAACCAATCAAAGAATGTTTTCATTTCTTTGGAAATTACATTCGAATCAGGAGCTTGGAAATGTACTTTTTCTTTTCCCATCGCCCCCGAAACTACTTGCATTGGATCGTCCAACTTATTATTTCGCCATTTGCCAATAACCATTTTCGCAGTCCTATTTCCTTCTAATGGGAAAAGCAAATTGTGCCAGGCAAAAAGTCGAACTTTTGTTAATGGCAATAGATACGCTTGCGTAGCATCCAGCATCATTTCAACAGCACCATCTATATGACGATCTGAAGGAACTAAGCCAGCAATATCAAGCCCAAGTCGTCGAGCTACTGATGAACGAACTTGATCTGCGTTTAACAATTCACCTTCTATCTCATTGGATTTTAGTACTTCAAGTGTAATTGAACGCAATACCGCTTCCGATTGCAATTGGAATCCAATGCTCTCCATTCGTCCAATAAGCCTTCCCTGCTTCTGGGTAATTTTTGTAAGAAGCTTAAGAAGTTTACCTTCTTCCCAAATAAAATTCGGCCAATCTTTATGTTGATGGATATACATATTCTCCGCATTAATTGCAGCAAATATACTAATTTTAAATAGAAGTTGCAAACTAATCTACTTAATATATGCGGAGATTAAGTAGATTAATCTCCGCATCGTGATTTAGGAATGGCTAAAAATGGTTCATCTTATTAATATTTTTTCCTCTCATTCTAGCATATTACATCACCTTTCAACCTGTTATTTATACTTTAGCCACGAAATTCATTATTGTGCAGAAGAATCAATCTCTAGAAAGCGTCACAGCCGCCGGATTACTCGTAACACTTGGGATTATCTATGGCGACATTGGTACTTCGCCACTTTATGTAATGAAGGCAATCGTTGGCCTGACAGCAATTAATGAAGCAGTAGTAATTGGTGGAATTTCCTGCATTTTCTGGACGCTAACGTTACAAACAACCCTCAAGTATGTAATTCTTACGCTTCGTGCAGATAACAAAGGTGAAGGCGGAATATTTTCACTTTATGCACTTGTTCGTCGAAAAAAAACGAAGTGGCTAGTTTTCCCAGCAATCATCGGTGGTAGTACGCTCATGGCAGATGGAATTATTACTCCTCCAATTTCAGTTTCATCAGCAGTTGAAGGGCTACATAGTATTCGTCCTGATTTCCCTGTTATCCCAATCGTTATAGGAATTATTACAGCACTATTTGTCATACAACGATTCGGTTCCAATTTCGTAGGAAAATTTTTCGGCCCTATGATGATGATATGGTTCAGTATGATTGGGGCACTAGGATTAAAAAATTTACTAGGTAATGAACATATTCTTGCTGCATTAAATCCGTATTATGCGTATCAATTACTTGTAAATTACCCTGGCGGATTTTGGATATTAGGTGCAGTGTTTCTTTGCACTACTGGAGCTGAAGCATTGTATAGCGATCTCGGTCATTGCGGTAGACAAAATATACGCGTTAGCTGGATTTTTGTGAAGACCTGTTTAGTTCTAAATTATTTCGGACAAGGTTCGTGGTTAATCAATCATGAAGGACAATTATTAGGAGCAAGAAATCCATTTTTTGCATTGATGCCAGAATGGTTTTTACCAATTGGAATTGCCATAGCAACTGCAGCAGCAATCATCGCTAGTCAAGCTTTAATAAGCGGTTCTTTTACTTTGATAAATGAAGCAATACGTTTAAACTTCTGGCCAAAAGTGAAAGTGGTATATCCGTCTGAATTAAGAGGACAGTTATACATACCATCCATTAATTGGATATTGTATTTTGGATGTGTGGGCGTGGTGTTGTATTTTCAACAATCATCAGGAATGGAAGCAGCGTATGGCTTAGCAATCATCTTAACCATGTTGATGACAACTTTGTTGTTGACTTATTATCTTTATCTCAAGAATTTCCCAATCATAATTCCCATTGCAGTTTTTATAATTTATGCGTTTATCGAATCCGCTTTTCTTATTGCAAATCTCGATAAGTTTAAACATGGCGGTTGGGTTACGCTTGCCGTTGCTTCCGTATTAATTATTGTAATGCTGGTATTGTATTATGCTCGAAAAATCCGAAATCGACTTGTAGAATTTATTGTAATTGATGATCAACTTCCACTCATTAAGGCGTTAAGTGAAGATGAATCTATTCCTAAATATGCAACGCATTTAGTGTACTTAACGAGCGCAAATAATATCAATGAGATCGAAGAAAAAATTATTCTTTCCATTTTAAATAAGCAGCCAAAACGTGCCGATTTATATTGGTTCGTTCATGTTGATGTGTTAGATGAACCCTACACATTAGAGTATAAAGTGAATGAGTTAATGCACGATAAAGTGATACGTATTGATTTTCGAATAGGATTCCGTGTCGATCCGCGTGTAAATTTAATGTTCCGTCAGGTGGTTATTGATATGGTTCAAAATAAGGAAGTAAATATTATTAGTCGATATCCTTCTTTGCAAAAACGTAATCTTGTTGGCGATTTTCGTTTCGTAGTAATGGAGAAATTTTTAAGTCTTGATAATGAATTACCATGGATACAAAAAATCATCATGGATATTTATTTTATGTTAAAAAAAGTATCTCTTCCCGAAGAACGTGCTTTCGGATTAGATACTAGTTCTGTTACAATTGAAAAAGTTCCGTTAGTTGTTAGTCCGATCAAAGGCATGAAATTAATGCGGGTAGGTGATAGATAATTTTATCGCTTTTTTATCAATCTTTATTCATTGATAGTTTCATCATGATATCACTACATTTTCATCCATTGAAAGATGTACTATAAACTCTTTTCAAAAACTTTGAAATCCGCTGAAAGACCAAACATCATCTTTTTGAAGAAGTAGTCGTTAAAAAGGGGGGGGTACTTCAAAAAAGATACTTTTTAATCCATTAACCCCTAAAATAATTTGGCATTTCTAAAAAAAAGGTCTATTTTTCTTGGAATTTCCGTAATATCGAACATATCTTTGTCGTCGAATTGAAAAAAAATTTGATACTTGAAACAATTCAAAATCTTAGACGTAAAAATTATCTTATAAAAATCTAAAGCTAATACAATGGCCATTCTTCGTTTTAAAGCGCTTGAAAGTAGCATTAACCGTACACCAATTGCTGTAATTCCGCCTTCTAATAAGGTATCGGATTATTTTGCAACGAATGTTTTTGATAAGGAAAAGATGCACAAGTATCTTTCAAAAGATGTATTCAAACAAGTACAAGAAGCAACATCAACGGGTCAACGGATTGATCGTAAAGTTGCGGAGTTAGTGGCTACTTCAATGAAAACATGGGCGATAAGTTTAGGCGCTACACATTATACACATTGGTTTCAACCCCTCACTGGTTCTACTGCAGAAAAGCATGATGCCTTCTTTGAGTTAAGTGATGAGCAGCGTCCGATGGAATCATTTAGTTCAAGTGCATTAGTACAACAAGAACCTGATGCTTCTTCTTTTCCTAATGGTGGAATTCGTAATACTTTTGAAGCTCGAGGTTATACCGCTTGGGATCCAAGTTCTCCTGCATTCGTGATGGAAGGTCCTGGTGGAAAAACATTATGTATCCCAACAATTTTTGTTTCTTATACTGGTGAAACATTAGATTTTAAAGCTCCATTATTAAAAGCACTTTCGGCGCTGAATCAAGCAGCAATTCCTGTTTGTCAATATTTTGATAAGAATGTAACGCATGTTTGGTCGACACTAGGTATTGAACAGGAATATTTTCTTGTAGATATTGATTTGTTTAATGCACGTCCTGATTTAGAAATGACGGGTCGCACATTGTTCGGTGCAAATGCAGCAAAATCTCAACAGTTAGACGATCATTATTTTGGATCAATACCCGCTCGTGTATATGGATTCATGGTTGATCTCGAAATTGAATCATGGAAATTAGGTATTCCTTTAAAGACTCGTCATAATGAAGTTGCACCTTCACAATTTGAGTGCGCACCAATTTTTGAAGACATTAATTTAGCCGTTGATCACAATTCGTTATTGATGGATTTGATGGATAAGATAGCGCGTAAGCACCATTTCAAAGTGTTGTTGCATGAAAAACCTTATGCTGGCATGAATGGATCTGGTAAACATAACAACTGGAGTATGTCAACGGATACTGGAAAGAATTTATTGTCTCCTGGAAATTCTCCGAAAAGTAATTTGTTGTTCCTAACCATCTTTATCAATATTATTAAGGCTGTTCATGATCATGCTGATTTGATGCGTGCTGGAATTGCTTCTGCAAGTAATGATCATCGTCTGGGAGCTAATGAAGCACCTCCAGCGATCATGTCAATATTTCTTGGCGGACAATTAAACGCCGTGTTGGATGAAATCGAAAAATCTGTAAAAGATAAAAAGATGACACCCGAAGAAAAGACTGCTTTGAAGTTGAACATCGGAAAAATTCCCGAAATACTTTTGGATAATACAGATCGTAATCGTACTTCTCCTTTCGCATTTACTGGAAATAAATTTGAATTTCGTGCAGTAGGTTCTTCTGCAAATTGCGGACATCCAATGACAATTTTAAATACAATTGTTGCTGATCAATTAAGGACGTTTCATACTGAAGTAGAAAGTATGACGAAGAAGGGAACAAAAACTGATGAAGCAATATTGAAAATACTTCGTAAATATATTGTAGAATCAAAAGCAATTCGTTTTGAAGGAAATGGGTATGGTGAAGAGTGGAAGAAAGAAGCCAAGAAACGCGGATTGAGTAATGTAACAACAACACCAGTTGCATTAGATGCTTTTTTGACTAAAACAACATTGAGTTTGTTCGAGCGAAATAATATTTTCACTCACCGTGAATTAGAAGCGCGTCATGAGATAATGCTTGAAACATATATCAAAAAAATTCAAATCGAATCACGTGTAATGGGATCAGTTGCAATCAATCATATACTCCCAGCTGCAATCAAATATCAAACATTACTTATTGATAATGTTCGTGGGATGAAAGAAATCGGATTAGCTAAGGAAACCTACGCTGCACAAGTAGAAATCATCAAAGAAATTTCTGCTCATATTGTTATCATTAAAGCAAATGTTGATGAGATGTTAGAGGTGCGTAAAAAGGCAAATTCAATTGAGAATCTACGATCACGCGCCATTGCTTATTGTGATAAAGTGAAAACGTATTTCGAAATCATCCGTTACAACGTAGATAAACTTGAATTAATTGTAGATGATGAATCATGGCCACTACCAAAATATCGTGAGATGGTTACTATTCGGTAATCAAAAGTAAACTAAACATAAATCCATGTAAGAATTTTCTTACATGGATTTTTTTTGATTAAAAGGCGCGTTTTGCTAACACTCGAAATACAATTGCTTGAATCACTTGAAGTGAAGCTGCAAAAATAATTGCTCCATTAATCCCATAGAGTGGAAATACAAATGGAAGTACAAGGATATTTAGAAATATCACTGCAAAATTCACCCATAAAACTTGTTTTTCTACTTTCATTTTGTATAAACTATAGATATATGCCAAGCTATAAAAAAATGGCACAATGAAAATAAATCCTGAAATGATGATTTCTCCAGTAATTTCAAAATGATAAAAATAATTAAGAATAAATCCTGTTGTTAAAACTAAAATTGGAGATAATAATCCTCCAATCAATAATAATTGTAAAGCAATTTTATTGATACTTTCTTCGCTTAAACGATATTGATTTTTTACAAATGGCCGTAGAATAAAATGGGCAATCGATTGGCATAACAATAACATACTCATTAAAATTTGATAAAAAGCCAGACTTGTTGATGACAAATAATGCGTTGCTAATAATTGATCAACTCTTGAATGTAACAATCCTGCAAAGCCTATTAAGAAAAATAAGGACGACTCTTTTAATTGTGTAAAGTCGAAAATTATTTTAAATGATGGAAAATATTCTTGATAATTTAATGCAATCATGAATAATGCTTTTGCTATTTCTGCAAGAGCAAAACACTGAATCAAATTTAAGGAAGAAATATTTCCTTGCCAAAACTTTAGTGCGAATAATAATACTAAACCAATACTGGCTTCAACAAGGATACTTAATTCAAATTTTTTTCTCCAAATAATTATTACGTCGTAGGATTGATAAATAAATCTAAAAAAAAGCCATAAGAACAGCCAGGATGCACGAATCAATCCAAAATAGGGGAGTGCAATAAATCCGAATGAAATCGCAATGACGATCGGAAATCGCGCTTCTATAGATGATTTAAAAAGTGTTGAAGTCTCCGAAGGGTCGTTACTGAATTTCCGTAATAAAAATTCTTTGGAGCCAAATGCGGCAAAATGAGCTCCAATATTTAACCACAAAAGTATTTGCACAAAATCGCCCCACAATAATGGTCCATAAGTTCGTACAATTAATAATGAAATTAATAAACTAAAAATGGGTGTAATCCCAGCATTAATTCCATTGAGTAGAATATTTTTTAGTCGTTCTTTATATTTAAAATTGGTAAAGTTCTCTGTAACGGCGAATAGTCTCATCAATCATTGGAACCTCGGCAGGAGGGAGGCGAAGTGTTGTACTCAACAAAGTTACAATTTTATCATGCATCGCAGAATACCCATCGCACTGAAAAACATAACCAGAAGTGGGATAGTAGCCAACCTTTGAACAAACTACAGGTAAACCAGCATAATTTGCTTCTAGCATTGCATGTGATGAAGCCTCATAACGACTAGGATGTACGAAAACTTTTCCTTTACGAATGAAGTTTAAAATTTCCGGATTGGGAATAGCTCCAACTAAATGTATACTTGAATTCAAACCTTTTTCATCGATCATTAATTGTAGCGCATCTCTGTCAGGACCATCTCCAGCTATCGCCGCATTTAGTTTAGGGAATTTAATTTTTAATTGTTCTACAAGACGTACAATTAGATGATATTGTTTTAACTCGTATAAATTCCCTACACTAACTAAATCGTATTGTGTTTCTGTTGGTGCAGAAGGCTTATACACATTCGGATTTATTCCAATAGTAATAGCAGCATCTGCTTTTTTTCCTGTACTAGAGGTATATATATTCGCAGAGAAAGCGGAGTTAGCAATTATTTTTGTTGATGTATTATTTAGTAATGATAAATAACTATTACTTGGTAATGCGTCTTGTCCGAAAATGCTTGCAATATGTGGATAACCATACTTACTTGAAAATTGATTTCCAATCCATGCAGTAGCAGTTAACCAACAACTATGTATTATAATTTCTGGATGTTGTTTGCGAATTTTTTGAAACGCATTTTTTATTTTTCTGAATGTAAAAAATCTGTAAATTCCTTTTTTATTTTTACCACCAGCACTATACACCTTAATTTTATTCCATGTATACCAACCTTCTTGAAATGGATGTTGCAATGATAAGACAGTAATATTTTCCTTGCCAATATCGTTAGCGAGTGCTAAGATAAAACCTGTAAGCCAAGGTAGACAGTTTGCATCAGCTTCGTTACCTGGAAAACCTGGCGTAATTAGTACTAAATGTTTATTTGATTTCGTATAGTTCCCATCCATTTTGTAATGGTTTTAAATATTCCAACTTGTTCTGTTGAATTAAGTTTGTATAAATTATTCCCGGAGGTTTGTTGCTGAATTGATCCTTAAACCTTGTTGGGTTATATAAGAACAAACTTCCACTTATTAAGATTGCATCTTTCAGCGACCCTATATTAATTATTTTATGTTTTATTTCATACGTTCGCAGAGCACCATCTAAAGCAAACGTATATGCTGTTGAAGTTGGCATTTCGTTAAGCGCTTTCGAAATCATCAATTCTTCTTGTTGGAAGCTATAGAATGACCTTATTGCACGATATGCACAGCCTGCTTGTAAGAGGAAGACTCCTAACCGAAGAAACAACCGTGCCGTCCTATTTTTTAAATGGTTAAATGCAACTTCAAATCTGGAATAAATTACTAGGAGAATTAATGGAAATACGAGTAATAAAAAACGTAAATTTTGAAATGGAATTCCTCCTAGAAAAAATAAATATATAAGTATACTTGCGTTCCACCAAGGTGAGATGTTGGGAATAATTTTCCACATAAAGTAGCACATAATAGGTAGAAAGAAACAAAACCCTGGATGTACAAAGAGTGCAAAAACATATATAATATTCGGGAAAGTATAATGTAATGTTCCATCTAATTTATTGAAATCTTGTTTCAATAAATTCATTGGCGACCAGTTTATCAGCCAAGGGTGATGTATGAATCCCGTATTAAGTTCTGGTCGCAGAAAAAAGGATGGAGACAATGAAATTATAAAAGCAGCAAAAATTGCTAAGATGATTGTATGATGTTGACGTATATTTTTTATTATTATTGGAATGATCGGAAGTAATAAAATAATTGCAGCATATCTTACTTGAACAACAACAATTGCAAGTGCTACAGCAATGATTAGTGATTTTTTGTTATGATATTTCTCCACTTTTATAAGGTGAAAATAAAAAGCGGAAAGTAAAGCGCAACATAGCATGTCTGACATTGCAAGTACAGACGTACGTAAAAAAAATGGTGAGCATAACAAACATACAAATGCAAGTCGTTGTCGTTGCGTACCTTTAGGATACAATAGATTTAGTGATTTACCGAAATATAAATAGCATACAGCAACGGAAAAAATACTGACTACTTGCAAGCATATTTTTATTGGAGCTAAAAACGATAGCAATGCAACAACTAATGGATAAACAACAGGCCATAAAAAATTACCAGCATCTGGACCACCATTAAGATAAAGTTTTATTGCCATCGCATACCGTAAGTATTCATGACTATCCTGACCATAAAGTCCATTAAAGCCAAACAACCTACATGTTAAAAGAGCAATGCAAAGAAAAAGCAATACACTTAGCCAATAAAATTGAAGCGTAGGGCGAGCAACCGTATTTGTATCGATCATTTTATTGAAGGAGGTAAAAATACATAAGGTACTCCAAGATTAGGTGCTATTAGAAAGTTAAATTTACGCCTATCGAATAAATCGTTGGTAATTGGTTTATTCGTTTAAAGCGTACTCTGTCAAAGTAGAAAATATTTTTTCGATTATAAACGTTGATGATACTGCCATTTATTTCAAAATTCGAATTCTTGCCAATGGCGAATGTCTTCTTCAAACTGATATCTAATCGGTGGTAATCTGGTAATCGTCCTTGATTCAAATCACCATACGCAATTCCTAAATACCCATTATCTTGCGTAACATTAGTGTACAATCCATTGGCGAAATTAAGGTATTCGTAAAAACCTGCTGTTTTTGTAAATGGAAATCCAGAACCATAATTCCATCGAGCATTTATAACCCAATCCAATTTTTTCCCTAATGTATAGGAACCTACTAAATTTATATTATGTCGCCTGTCGAAATGTGGAGTATACGTTCTGATTCCATCATAACGATTCACATATCCAAGTGAATATACTGCCCAGAAATAAATTCTTTTTAATTCATACTTCAAAACAAAATCAGCACCTTTTGCATCACCCGTTTCCACAATATAAGATTTAACAAGATAGTCAGGTTGATTATCGTATTCTCCATTATCAGGATAAATTTTATCTCGATTTATATTCGTTAGTTGGGTAAATTTTTTATAATAAGCTTCAACATTTAGGTCGAGGTGTGGTAGTAAATCTATTTCTGTACCGATAACAATATCTCTAGCTTTTTGAAGTTTCGAGGTAACGGATTTACCATTAAACTCTTTAGGTAAATCATCAGGGCCAGAAATAAATCCATAAAATAAATTTACAACATCGCGATCAGAACTCGTTGCAATTAGATTTTGCGAATACAATCCAGCACCAAATTTGAATCTTAATTTATCATTCACATTCCACTTAATTCCTAAACGAGGTTCGGGAGAAAATTCAGCGAGTGAAGCATAATATTGTAAACGCAAACTGGGGTCAATAACAATTTTATCTCTAGTGATTCTATACTTGAAAAATGCACCAAACTCCGTGGTGTTTTCAATTTGTTCATTTTTCAAACCAGTAATAGTTGAAGCAGCATAAGCTGTTCGAAATCCTTCTACTTCAAATCCATATTTGAATTCATCACGGTTAATAAAATTCGTAAAATTCATATCCATGTTAAATCCATTCACATCACTTGTGCGAGGTGCATCATTTGCTTCCTTCTGTTCGATCGAATATTGTGAAAAAGCAAATACACCATCAATCAATGTTGATGATCCACCTGGAACTAGAATAAAGTTTGCACCAAAGCCTTTTGATAACCAATCTATCTTTGCAATGTTGCGATAATTTGCATTATCTTTAAAGTTAAAGCCAAATAAATTTAACTTGCTACCATTCTGTCCGTTGAAGGAAATTTTTCCATAGAGATCTTTAAAACTATACGGCAATCCATCTTGACTTGCATTTTTATACAACGTTTTTGATGACTGATCTAGATAAGAATTTTTATAAGATACCACAAAAGATGCGCTTCCTTTACCTTCAGATTTTTGTTTGATAATTGGACCTTCCAACAAAACTTTTGCATCAAAAGTACTTGCTGAAATTTTTCCTGAATAGCGTTTTTTGTTTCCATCACGCGTTGTAATATCCATTACCGATCCAATCCGATCTCCATATTTTGCACTAAATCCTCCAGTATAAACATCGGCATTGCGAATAACATCCGTATCAAAAACAGAAAATAATCCGATGGAATGAAAGGGATTATAAATGATCATTCCGTCCAATAAAACTTTATTCATTACAGGTGTTCCTCCTCTAATATAAAGTTGCCCTCCTTGATCTCCACTGAAAACTACTCCAGGTAAAACTTGTAAATATTGTGCAAGATCTGGTTCGCCACCAATGGAAGGCACTGATTTAATATCCTTAGGTGTAATTTTCGTAACAGAAGTTCTCACTTCACTTCTTTGAGCATCTTTCTCTGCAGAAATTTCAATTGTCTTTAAATTAATAATTGACTTATTAAGATAAAGTTGTTTGCTTATAACTTGATCTGCTTTTATTGTAATTTCTGATTGTAACGTATCATACCCAACAGTTGTCACACTTAACAAATAAGTTCCAGGAGGAATTCTTGAGATGGTGTAAAAGCCATTTACATCCGACGATGTTCCGAACTTTGTTCCTTTCAAATAAATGGTTGTAAATACTGCTGGTTCTCCTGATTCTTTTTCATAAACAAATCCATGAACACTTCCTGTTGTAAGAGGTGTCTGTGCATGAAGCGAAAACGAAACATAAAAAAAAATAATAATTAGTCGTAAATGTTTCTGCATAAATGAATTCGTCAAATTTATTGAAGATAAATAAAATGTAATTAATGTTTTTTAGTACTTAGTTCGAGTACTCTATCAAACTCTTCAGGTTTTATTACTGCTACTGATAGTCGACTTAATTTCACTAGTTGAATTTCGGAAAGTTGTTTATCAGCTTTCACCTCACGTAATGTGACAGGATATTTTAACTTTTTGTAGGGCTTAAAATCTACGGCAAGCCAATTGACATTATCAGTTGTTGGATCTTGATAATGCTCTTTAATAACTTTGGCAATGCCAACTATTTCAAGACCTTCGTTGCTATGATAAAATAATACTAAATCGCCTTTTTTCATCGAGCGCAGATTATTTCGAGCAGCGTAATTGCGAACACCATCCCAGTGCGCAACGCCATCCATTTCAAATTGATCCCAAGAATATTTGAAAGGCTCTGACTTAATAAGCCAGTAATTCATAATTTTGTTTTGTGTATAAAAGGTAGCCGAAATTAGGAAAAAATTGTTAAAAAATTACTCCAAATTAGTATTGTTTCAAAAATTACATAAAATTGACTGTTTTATAGAATTCTCCTCTTAAAATCTTGTTCTAACTCTAACAATTGACGAAACAAATATTTAGTGTTAAACTTTTTTTTCGGTATTCTGTTAATGAGGTGCAATTACAACGAAAAAACCAAATACATTTGAAAAAATAACCCATCATGAAAAAAATTATCCTGTTCTTAAGTTTCTTTTTAAGCGTTCAAGCTTACGCTCAACATTCGTGTTGTTCTAAATCATCATCGTCCACATTCGCAAACTTGAGTAACGACCCGAGTTTTGTGGCTTCGCATTTAGCTCCAGCGCCTTTGGATTATGTACCCACCATTGGTAAAATGGTGAATATAAAATGTCCAGATGGAAAGGAAGCGAAGGTTTTCGAGGTTAAATCTGGTAACAGTTTGGGCAAAGTGATTTTAATGTTTCACGAATGGTGGGGATTGAATGATTATATAAAACGTGAAGCAGAAAGGGTACATTCTGAGACAGGATTCACTGTAATAGCATTGGATTTATACGATGGAAACGTTGCTACAACACCAGAAGATGCGGCGAAATTCATGAAAGAAATGAAGGAAGATCGCGCACGTGCAATCATAAGTGCGGCTATTGATTATTCGGGGAAGTTCGGTAAGTTGCAAACTCTTGGATGGTGTTTTGGTGGTGGCTGGAGTATGCAAGCAGCATTGATGGCTGGTCCGCAGTGTGTGGGATGTGTGATGTATTATGGTATGCCCGAAACTGATAAAGACAAACTCTCTAAATTGCAAGCTCCCGTTTTAGGAATATTTGCGAATAAAGATCAATGGATCAATAAAGAAGTTGTTGCTAAATTCGATAAGCAGATGAAAGAATTGAATAAGTCGTTAACAGTTTATAAGTACGAAGCTGATCATGCATTTGCGAATCCAAGTAATCCAAAATACGATAAAGTTTCGGCCGAGGATGCACATGCGAAAGCATTGGTATTTATCAAGAAAAATTTTGAAGATGCTAAGCCTGGTGGAGTAAAATAATTTCTTTAGACTAGAAAAAAAATCCGATTCGGATTTGTTCCGGATCGGATTTTTTTTTGATTTTTAATTCTTTACCAACTTTCTTACAATAATGCTTCCTTCATTTTTCAACTGCATAAAATAAATTCCCTTCGCCCAGCTACTAGCTTTAAGAATAGTGTTTTTAGAATTCAATTTTCTTTCATCAACTAACTTACCATAAGCATCATAAATATTTACGCTTACTTGTTTGCCAATTAATTGCTGCGGACAATAAACTATAAATTCGTTATTGGATGGATTTGGAGAAATTAAAATTTCACTTGCATAATTTTCATTAATACCAGTTAAACTTAAATAATGACAAGATGAAGTATCCGTGCAATTGCCTGAGGAAATAATTACAGCATAGTTGCCAGATATTATGGGTGTAAAATTTTGTGAAGTTGCACCAGCAATAATATTTCCTGTTGTACAATTAATCCATTGATAAGTCGCATTACTTGTGGATGCTAATAAGGTGTCTTGTAATTGCGCTACAGTTGCATTAATTTGATCAACATGAAGCGTTAGAATTACTATCGAATCACATCCTGTATTCGAAATAAATTTTTGCAAATAATTTCCAGTTGCTGCTAAAATTAAACCATTGAAATTATACGTTTCACCATCACAAATTGTAGCTGAACTGCTTTGGATATTTTGCCCGCAATTAATAGCTGAATTAGTAACAGTATTCGTAATTACTGGAGCATTGTAATCAAAATAAATATTTGCAGTATTTGAAATTTGTATTCCTGCAGCTAAACTGTCTTTTGCTTTTATTTTATACTGAATATAACCATGACTTTGCGGTTCGTTAGAAACTGAATCAGATAAATTAATATTTGGAAAACTAAATTTGGCAATTCCGCCATTTAATATTTGCACATAAGGCTGATGACTATATGTTAATAATTGAATAGTAGACCAATCTAAATTAGCATCCAATGTATCGGTGATGTAAATATATTCTGCAGGAGCAGTTCCTGTATTTTGAAAATCGATTGTGTACGTTAACCATCTGTCTCCATTGATATCAAATGTATTTTGCGGATTTGCAGTTTTTTCATTTGGATCACAACTAACACGAACTGGAAAGCATTGAGATATAAAATTATTTGAAGGATTATTATCAAGTGTTGGAGAAATCCCAGCAGAAATGCAAATTTGCGAACCTAAGATTGCAAATGTATCAACAGCCAAAATAAAATTAAAATCAGTAGCATAATTAATGCTTCCAAAATCAGCAACAACATAAGTTAACGTATCTCCATTAATATTTGTTGGCGTTAACGCACCAATCGCTGGACCAACATAACTCACTGCACCATTAAAAACAATTGTAATTAATCCTGAAATTCCATTCGCGCAATGTGCTCCAAACATGTTTGAATAATCTCCGGCATTTACATTGACTGTTACTTGTCTTGCTGGTATAAAACCAATAGCATGCATACCCCACACGGATAAATCAAAACCATCTTTGCAATTCAATGAAAAATCTCTATTGTATTTTAAAGAATCACTTATAGTTAATGTATCGGAGAATACGTATGAAATTGGACATCTTATACTTAATGGAAAATTAGAAGTGTCTATTTCTGTTTGGTAAATCCCAAGGCTATCTGTGTCAAGTGAATAATAACCTTCTCCACCAGATAGTGCTTGTTGAACTAAGGTCCCATTTCTGAATAATTTTATTTTTATATATTTTTCATTGAAGTCAATATTGTTAAATACACAATTTGTATCAACATCGAAATATGTTTTACCTGAAATATTCCAATTTGTATTGCAAGAATATGGGTTGAAAAAGTCGCAGAGAGAAATTGAACTTAGAGCCGGGCTACTTGTTAGTACCGTTCCATAATTTGATAAACAAGTTACATTCGTACTTGTGAAATTTAATGTATTAATCGTCTTTAATTTTGGAAGGCAAGCAAGATTTGGATTGTTACTACAGTCAAATGTTCCTAGTAAATCTGGTAAATCTGGTATTGAAGTTAATTGATTGTAACTGCAATTTATAAAATCCATCGTGTTCGGTAAATTATTTATCGAAAGAAGTTGGTTATGAGAGCAGTCTAATTCGGAAAAATAGTTTGGTAATGCAGGTATATTGGTTAACTGATTATAGCTACAAGTTAAGTTTTGAAAAGTGCCGAATGTTGGAAAAGCTTGAAGGCTAATTAAATTATTATGGCTACAATTTAAATCTCGTAAAAAAAGTGGCAGCGGTGGTAAATTAATAAGTTGGTTATTGTTGCACGTAATAAATTGTAAATCAAATGGCAAATTGGGAAGGCTTGTAATTACATTGTTCGAGCAATTTAAATAAAACAGAGTATCAGGAAGAGTAGGTAATTGCGATAGTTGATTATCAGAACAAACAAGATCAACTAAGTTATGTGGTAATGTAGGGAGTGAAGTAAGTTGATTAAAGGAGCAATATAATTGCGTAAGATTTGGTAATGAACTAATATTTGTTAATTGGTTTACTTCGCAAAATAACGAAGTCAGAGATGCTGGTAATGAAGGTAAATTCGATATTTGATTATTGGAACATCCTAAACTAATTAACGATATTGGTAATGTAGGTAAAGTCGTAATGTAATTATAGGTACAATCTAAATGTTTTAAAGAATCCGGTAAGCTTAATATAATTGTTAGGTTATTGCCTGAAACATTTAAAGTGTCAAGGTTATGAAACGATTCAATCCCAATTAAATCTGCAATAGTATTATTACTTAGATCAAGTTTGGTGCAATTTTGTACTAATGCGCAAGTTGAATCAATATAGCTTCCAGTAAAACAACTTCCAAACCCTTGTACAATCAGAGCATTTCTAAAATTACTATCTGGCACCAACACCAATTGCGCTTTACTTTGATTTGAAAATACATTTAATAAAATCATCAATACAATGATCAAATAACGAAAGTGTTTTTTAGTGTAAAGTGTATTTTTCATAGATTAAAATTTAATTTCCCTAAAGTGTTTTAGCTTATCAAATATAGAATAATTAATTTGAATTATTTGATTTTTGCAATCATTATTGATGTGCATTAACAAATGCATAATATCAAATCAATTAAATCCATCTAAAAATCAATTTAGCCAATGGAAATCCAGAATCAAAAAATCTTAAATTCTTTCTTTATAATACAGTCGTAATTCTTCGATAAAACAAACCATTTTTCTTACCTTCGCCGAATGATTCTCGCAAGGGGATGCTCTTCTGAATTTTGAATTCTTTACTCTTAAATCCGCATTAAAAAATGGTGTTCGACCTAGACATGATCAAGACGGTATACGCAACTATTCCGGCAAAAATTGAAAATGCACGCAAACTGCTCAATCGTCCGATGACGCTAACAGAGAAAATCCTGTATTCCCACCTTAGTGGAGCAATACCAGGAACTTCTTTTGAGCGAGGGAAAAGCTACGTGGATTTCAATCCTGATCGTGTAGCTATGCAGGATGCAACCGCACAAATGGCACTCCTGCAATTTATGCAGGCTGGTCGTCCGAAGGTTGCTGTTCCCAGTACCGTGCATTGCGATCATCTCATCCAAGCCGAAACAGGCGCAACCGCAGATCTTGCGAAAGCCCTCGATAAAAATAAAGAAGTATTCGATTTTCTCTCTTCTGTATCGAACAAATACGGAATCGGTTTCTGGAAACCAGGTGCAGGAATTATTCATCAAGTGATTCTCGAAAATTATGCTTTTCCAGGTGGGTTGATGATCGGAACGGATAGTCATACAGTGAATGCCGGCGGTCTCGGAATGGTTGCTATCGGTGTTGGTGGTGCCGATGCTTGTGATGTGATGGCTGGTCTTGTGTGGGAGTTAAAATTCCCTCGCGTTATCGGTGTGAAACTCACAGGAAAACTTAGCGGCTGGACATCTGCAAAAGATATTATCCTTAAAGTTGCGGGTATCCTCACTGTAAAAGGTGGTACCGATGCAATTGTTGAATATTTCGGCGAAGGTGCGGATAGCCTTTCGTGTACTGGTAAAGGTACTATTTGTAACATGGGTGCTGAGATTGGTGCTACGACTTCTATCTTCGGTTACGATGATAAAATGGGTGAATACTTGCGTGGAACAAGTCGTGCCGCTGTTGCTGATTTAGCGGATGGTATTCGTTCGTCGCTTCGTGCGGATGATGATGTGTATGCAAACCCTTCAAAATATTTTGATCAGGTTGTTGAAATTAATTTAGATGAATTAGAACCTCATATCAACGGACCATTTACTCCAGATTTGGCTTGGCCACTAAGTAAATTTGCTGCTGCTGTTAAAGAAAATGGATGGCCAGCACAATTAGAAGTTGGATTGATTGGTTCTTGTACAAATTCATCTTACGAAGATATTTCTCGTGCTGCTTCTCTTGCAAAACAAGCTGTTGATAAAGGGCTAAAAGCAAAGAGTGAATATACAATTACTCCTGGTTCTGAGTTAGTGCGCTACACTGTTGAGCGCGATGGCTTCTTAAAAATATTTGAAGACATGGGCGGAATGGTGCTTGCCAACGCGTGCGGTCCATGCATCGGACAATGGGCGCGTCATACTTCTGATCCTACTCGCAAAAATTCTATCATCACTTCTTTCAATCGCAACTTCGCGAAACGTAATGATGGAAATCCAAATACACATGCATTCGTCGCCTCTCCTGAAATTGTTACTGCTCTTGCTATCGCTGGTGATTTAACTTTTAATCCAATTACCGATTCGTTAACAAACGCAAAAGGTGAGAAAGTGAAACTTGATGAGCCTAGTGGATTAGAAATGCCTCCTAAAGGTTTCGCTGTTGAAGATGCAGGATATCAAGCTCCAGCTGTTGATGGAAGTAATGTTACCATCGCAGTGAGTCCAACATCAGATCGTTTGCAATTATTAGATCCATTTGCTGCATGGGAAGGAATTGATTTGAAAGGATTACGTTTATTGATTAAGGTAAAAGGTAAATGTACGACCGATCATATTTCAATGGCTGGTCCATGGTTAAAATACCGCGGACATTTAGATAACATTAGCAACAACATGTTAATTGGTGCGCTAAATATTTTTAATGAAAAAACAGATAGTGTAAAAAATCAATTGGATGGAACTTACAATACAGTTCCCGCAGTGCAACGCGCATACAAAGCTTCGCATATCGGTACCATCGTTGTAGGTGATGAAAATTATGGTGAAGGATCTAGTCGTGAACATGCTGCAATGGAACCACGTTTCTTAGGTGTTCGTGCGATACTTGTAAAATCATTTGCTCGTATTCACGAAACGAATTTGAAGAAACAAGGAATGCTCGCACTTACATTTACAAATAAAGAAGATTACAATAAAATTCAAGAAGATGATACATTAGAAATTCTTGGATTAACAACATTCAGTCCTGGTGTTCAATTAACGATTGCATTGAATCATAGTGATGGTTCTCGTGAAGAATTTAAAGTGAATCATACTTACAACGAAAATCAAATCGAGTGGTTTAAAGCAGGTGGTGCATTGAATATTATTCGTTCACAAGTTGGTGCATAATCATTACATAAAAAATTAGAAAGCTGGTCGTACTGATCGGCTTTAGTTTTCTTACCATGTAATTGTAAATTAAAGAATCAATTTATTATTTAATTCAACATTTATCATTTTACATTTTCAAAATTCAAAATCATGAAAAAACTCCTTTATATTTTTGCAATAGCAGTTGTAATTTCGTCATGTAAAAAGAGCGAAGATGCAGCACCAAGTCCTTTGTATGTGGATATGAAAATTTCTGGTAACACTGGAATGACAAGTTTACCAGGAACGGTACATTTTACGGCATATATCCCAGATAGCGCAGATGCCGTGACTTGGGATTTTGGTGATAGTACCACTGCAATAGGATTTTCCGTAAATCATATCTATCATCGTTATGGAAATTTTAATGTTACAATTTCTGGAACAAAGGGATCGAGAACAGGAACTAAAATACGAACGATTCCAGTTACTATTTATCGTAAATTTCAACTTAATGCAATAAAGATTTTGGAAACAGAACCGTATGCGCCAGGAAGCATAACATGGGATCCAGGAAATGACAAACCCGATCTTATGACAGAAATTACATTTCCAAATGGAGTTGTTTTACGACCTAGTTATGTTTTATATGATACGGATACGGGATATTTTAGCATCATTCCGCCGCTGTCAACAGCAAGTTTGGAGGGTTCTGTAAAAATTGAAATTTACGATTACGATAGTACCAGTGTTCCGGATAAAAAGATCATGGGCTTCGTTTCTTTCAATATTACTGATTACGTTTATGCAACTTATCCATATCCAACTACTGCCGATATTGTTAAAGATAAAACGCGTTTGCGCTTGACAATAAGCTGGGTTCCTTAAATTTCTGTTGTTGAGATTTCAATAAAGCGAAATCGATTTTGCGATTATATTTTATTTATTTTAGAGCCTGTTTAAAAGTATATTATAAAAGTGTTTATAGTTTATTTTTGAACGAAACGAGGCATCCGATAGCTAGTGGATTTGCAAACATTATAGAATGATTATAGCGAAAATGCAACGAAGTTGCAGTCAAAAAGAAGCTTAGTCAAAATTATTAGTTAAATTTTAAACTGGCTCTCAAGTATTTCGCGATATGGGGAAAATAGAAAAGGGTAATAAGAAATTAGTGAATGCTTGGGCAATATACGACTGGGCAAATTCGGCCTATTCATTAGTAATTACTTCAGCATTGTTTCCTATCTATTTTAATGCAATTACAAAAAAGGGTGATTCTTCAGATGTTGTATTTCTTGGACGAACATTCAACAGTGATTCATTGCAAACATATTCTATCTCTTTAGCCTTTTTAATTATTGCAGCGCTTTCACCGATGTTATCATCAATGGCAGATTACGGCGGACACAAAAAGAAATTCATGTTCTTCTTTAGTACACTTGGCGCAATATCTTGTTCGTCGTTGTATTTCTTTACTAGTTTAGATACATTATGGATTGGTGTTTTTGGTTCGGGATTAGCAGCAATTGGCTACGCAGGAAGTATTGTATTCTATAATGCATTCTTACCAGAAATTGCGGAACCTCAAGATCAAGATCGTATAAGTGCAAAAGGATTTGCAGTAGGATATATTGGAAGTTCATTGTTACTCATCTTTTGCTTAACGATGATTCTGTTTCCTCAATGGTATGGAAATATCGAAAGTGGATATGCAACACGTTTATCATTTTTATTAGTTGGTGTTTGGTGGTTTGGATTTGCACAAATTACTTTTAACAATTTGCCAGATAATGTATACAACAGAAAACCAGAAGGAAATATTTTTTCTAAAGGATATATTGAGTTGCGAAAAGTTTGGATTGAATTAAAAGATACGCCACGACTAAAAAGATTCCTCGCCTGTTTCTTTTTCTACAATATGGGAACACAAACTGTGATGTACGTAGCAACTCTTTTCGGAACGAGTGAATTAAAATTGAAATCAGATATTCTCATCATGATTATTCTGATCATTCAATTTGTTGCCATTGGTGGTGCTTACCTCTTTAGTAGTTTGTCGAAACGTTTTGGAAATATTCGTGCATTAGGAATTGCAATTGTGATTTGGATATTCATTTGTATCGCTGCATTCTTCTGTAATAAAAAATATGGTGTGGATGAACAAAATATGTTTATTGGATTAGCAGCTGTAGTAGGATTAGTAATGGGTGGAATTCAAGCTTTATCAAGATCAACCTACTCTAAATTATTACCCGACACTATTGATCATGCATCTTACTTCAGTTTTTACGATGTGTGTGATAAAGTGGGAACAGTCTTAGGAACATTTATCTTCGGTTATATCAATGAATTTACAGGAAGTATGCGCGATTCAATTGTGATGCTTGCATTGTTTTTTCTAATCGGTATTATTCTGTTGATGCGAATTCAAAAGTTGAACACATTAAATCCTGTAGTTGTATAAACTAATATTATTTTAAAAACGAAATACCTTGATAGTAGATATATTTATTCCTTGTTATGTAGATCAGTTTTATCCTGGCACAGCACTAAATATGGTGAAGGTATTGGAGAAATTAAGCTGTGGTGTAAATTATAATACTGAACAAACGTGTTGTGGTCGTCCGGCTTTTGAAGATGGTTATTGGGATCACTGTAAAGAAGTAGGGGAGAAGCTCATTAAAGAATTTCAAGATGAGCGATATATTGTTTGTCCTGGAGCTGCTTGCGTTGCAACAGTAAAAACGCAGTATCCTTCCTTGTTTCATAATTCTGCATTGCATAATGAGTGCAAGCTTGTACAAAAGCACATGTATGAGTTATCCGACTTTCTAGTCAACGTATTAAATGTATCAGACATTGGCGCAAGTTATGAAGCTAAGGCTGTTTTCTTAGATGCTTGTCCTGCCATTCATGAATTAGGAATTAAAGAAGCGCCACGACATTTACTATCCAACATCCGTGGATTGGAGATGATAGAATTAAATAACTCATTACCTTGTTGTGGAATGGGAGGTGGATTAGATCGCAGAAATGAAGCCTTAAGTGTCCAAATGGCGGATGAGTTTTTAACCGCCGTAAAAAATGCTGGAGCAACAGTAATTATCTCCACCGATTATCAATGCTTAATGCATTTAGATGCAGTAATAAAAAAGCAAAACGAACCACTGAAAGCTGTTCATATTGCTGATGTTCTTGCTTCGGGATGGGAGTAATTAATAAATTAAAAATTTAAAATTACGAATTACGAGAATCAAACTTCCCTCTTTGGGAGGGATTGAGGGAGGTCTTTAAACTAAATTTTAAATTACGAATTACGAGAATCGAACTTCCCTCTTTGGCAGGGATTGAGGGAGGTCTTTAAAAATTAAAAATTATGAATTAAATTTCTAGAAATTGTGGAGATTTTTCTTCTAATTTTCAAATTACAAATTAAGAACGTAATTCGTAATTTTTAATTTGGAGTACAAAAGGGTTATTAATTTGCTACAGCAAATTAATAACCCTTTTGTACTCCAGTATAGGATGTCGGTGTAATCGCACGAAGCTCCATTTTTACAGCTTCACTAACATCTAACTTTTCAATAAAATCACCAATCGTTGATTTGTTAATTTTACTTCCAGTACGCGTTAGTACTTTCAATGCTTCGTATGGATTCGGATACGCTTCTCTTCTCAAAATGGTTTGAATCCCTTCTGCAACAACCGCCCAGTTATCTTCAAGATCAGCAGTGATTGCTGTTATGTTTACGGTAATTTTATTTAATCCTTTTAAAAGTGATTTCGCGGCAATAGCGATGTGTGCAAATGGAACTCCTACGTTTCTTAAAACTGTAGAGTCAGTAAGGTCACGTTGTAGGCGTGATATTGGAAGTTTAGCTGAAAGATGTTCTAAAATTGCATTTGCCATTCCTAGATTTCCCTCTGCATTTTCAAAATCAATTGGATTTACTTTATGAGGCATTGCTGATGATCCAACTTCATTTGCAATAACACTTTGTGTGAAATAATTCATCGAGATGTAGGTCCACATATCTCTACTTAAATCCAAAAGAATTGTATTGATTCTTTTTATCGTATCAAATAAAGCAGCCATGTTATCATAGTGCTCAATTTGTGTTGTGTAAGGTGAACGTTTTAATCCTAATCGCTCAATAAATTTATCAGAGAAATCAATCCATTTAATAGTAGGATAAGCAACAACATGTGCGTTGAAGTTTCCTGTTGCACCACCAAATTTTGCGGAGTAAGCTATTGCATTCAACAACTCTAATTGCGTTAATATCCGATGACGAAAAATAAAAATTTCTTTACCTAAAATTGTAGGTGATGCAGGTTGCCCATGTGTTCGTGCAAGCATTGGAATCTCCGACCATCCTCTTGCAAGTTCTTCTATTTTATCACCAATTGCTTTTATAGATGGCAAATATATTTGTAAAACTGCTTCACGAATCGAAAGTGGAATCGCTGTGTTATTTATATCCTGACTCGTTAATCCGAAATGAATAAATTCTTTATACGCAGCTAATCCTAACGTATCAAATTTATCTTTTATGAAATATTCAATTGCCTTTACATCATGATTGGTAATCTTCTCAATCGCTTTAATTTGCAATGCATCTTCATGATTGAAATCATTATAAAGTTTTCTTAATGCAGGAAAAATTGCATGATCTACCGACTTTAATTGCGGCAAAGGTAATTCACATAACTCAATAAAATATTCCACTTCCACAATCACACGATAACGCATCAAAGCTTCTTCAGAAAAATACAAAGCTAACTCCTCACAAACTTCCCTATAACGACCATCAATAGGCGAAATAGCATTCAATGGATTCAATTGCATCAATAAAATATTTTTATATTTTGTTTTAAAACACACCTCCAATAAATATATCAAGAACTTTATTCGTGTGTGTAATTTAAATTCAGATCTGCCAATCTTCTAAATAACATTGGCAAATTTGCATATTGGCACATTAGCCAATTGCAATTTCCGCTTCCTTATTTATTTTCTTCACCAACCCTTGCAATACTTTACCAGGACCAACTTCCGTAAATGATTTTGCACCATCCTTAATCATGTTCTCTATGGTTTGTGTCCAACGAACAGGAGCTGTTAACTGCGCTATTAAATTCTTTTTTATTGCATCAGAATTACGGTAAGGTAATCCGGTTATATTTTGATACACGGGACAAATTGGTTGATGAAATGTGGTGTTTTCAATCGCAGCAGCTAATCGTTCACGTGCGGGCTCCATGAGCGGACTATGAAACGCACCACCAACTTTAAGGATCATTGCACGTTTAGCTCCAGCAGCTTTTAATAATTCGCAAGCTTCTGTAACACCTTCAATTGATCCTGAAATAACTAATTGCCCAGGACAATTATAGTTCGCAGGTACAACAATATTTTTTATACTCTTACAAATTTCTTCTACCTTCTCATCATCGAGCGCTAATACAGCAGCCATTGTTCCCCGAACCATTTCGCAAGCAGCTTGCATCGCATTCGAACGTTCAATTACTAAGCGTAAACCATCTTCAAAACTTAAAGTTCCATTAGCAACTAATGCAGAAAATTCTCCTAATGAATGTCCCGCCACCATATCCGCTTGAAAACTTTCTGCCATTGTTTTCGAAGCAATAACAGAGTGAATAAATATGGAAGGCTGAGTAACTTTTGTTTGTAATAAATCTTCATCGGTTCCAGAAAACATTAATTCGGAAATTGGAAATCCAATAATAGAATCTGCTTGATGAAACATTTCTCTTGCTAATTCTGAATTATCATAAAGTTCTTTTCCCATTCCGATAAACTGCGAACCTTGTCCGGGGAATAAATATGCTTTCATGCGTTTTTATTTTAATGAATTAATCTTGATTTGTTTTATTAAAATTTAATTCATTTAATGAAATGTTCCTTTGATGAGGTTAATAAATTCCGCTCTTGTTCTGTCGTTTTCAAATTCACCAGTGAATGCAGAAGTTGTTGTAACAGAATTTTGTTTTTGTATCCCTCGCATTTGCATACATAAATGTTGCGCTTCAATAACAACAGCAACCCCGATGGGTTTTAATGTATTTTGAATACAATCTCTTATTTCCGTAGTTAATCGTTCTTGTACTTGTAGCCGTCGTGCAAATGCATCCACTATTCGTGGAATTTTACTTAACCCAACAATGTATTGATTGGGAATATAAGCTACATGAGCTTTGCCGAAAAAGGGTAAGAGATGATGTTCGCACATCGAATATATTTCAATATCTTTTACGATTACCATTTGCTTATAATCTTCACGAAACTTTGCAGAATTTAATATTGCAACAGGATCTAAATCGTACCCATGAGTTAAAAATTGCATCGCTTTTGCAACACGTTCTGGTGTTTTTACCAAACCTTCCCGGCTGGGATCTTCTCCAATTTCAGCCAGAATTTTTTCATACATCTTAGAGAGTGCGTCAATCTTTTCCTGATTGTAGATATCAACTTTTTGGTAACCTACGTATTCATCATCTTCTGATGAATTATTTTTTTTATTCGTCATAATAAAAATATTTGAGATGAAATCTAACCGAAATATTCTACATAATTATTTTCTGTTTCATAAAGCTTCACAGAGTGCAATTCACTTCCTTCAAGTTTTAATGCTGGTGCGATCTGTTCCCAAATAGCAATTGCCAATACCTCAGTGGATGCCATTCTCCCTTTCATGAAGTCAACATCTAAATTTAAATTTTTATGATCTAGTTTATCAATCACTAAAACATTAATTAGTTTACTTAGTTTTTTTAAATCAATTACAAATCCAGTGGTTGGGTTAGGTTCGCCTTTCACTGTTACAAATAAATCGTAATTATGACCATGCCAATTTGGATTCGAACATTTGCCAAATATTTCCATGTTTTTCTGATCCGACCAGTCTTCCTTAAAAAGCTTGTGTGCTGCGTTAAAATGCTCCCTTCTTGTAATGTATACCATGATAAATGTCTTTTATTCTCTATTAGTAGATTGCTGCAAAATTAGTTCATTTAATCATGTTTTCCTCTCTTAATTCTGCTTTGTATTATATTTGCTAAATATGCAATCTGTTTTAATTGTAAGCGCTACTTTAGCTGAATGTCAGGGACTTCTGAAACCTGACTTTAAATATTCCGAAGATGAATCACATTTTATAGATGCTTTTGCAGATTTCAAGTCCGATTTATTGGTAACTGGAGTTGGTGTAGTTGCTACCACTTTTCATCTCACTAAGCTACTCTCCTCAAAAAAATATCGGCTTTTGGTAAATATAGGTTTAGCAGGAAGTTTTAATAAGACTTTCCCCCTAGGGATTGTTGTGTCAATAAATAGCGATCAATTCGCTGATTTAGGTGCGGAAGATCACGATGATTTTATCGATATTTTTGATCTAGGACTTCTAAATCCATCGGATATACCTTTCACAAATCGAAAACTTTTCCCGATTATTTCCAATAATATTCCTATGAATAAAATGAAGGTTGTAGAGGCAATTACTGTTAACAAAGTTCATGGAAATCAACTATCGATAGATAAGATTAAAATGAAATATCCTGTGGATATTGAAAGCATGGAAGGAGCAGCATTTTTTTATGTTGCTAACATGTTTGAGACGCCATCGATTCAAGTTCGTGCTATCTCAAATTATGTTGAACCACGAAATCGTGAAAGATGGGAAATGGCAATAGCCCTATTGAATTTAACGAATGAAGTTAAAACGTTGATGTGTTCAATGCCTCTTGATAACTTTTTGTAAACAACAATAAATTCATTTACCCAAAGTGGTATTAAAATCTTATTTTTGATAAGAGAATTCAAATGAAAAAATTTCAAGTACTATTTTATTTTATTGTTTGCTTATCACTACTTTTTATTAGTGAAAATGGAAACGCACAAGGAAGCAAAAATCGTGCATTGGACATTGTTATTTGTGTAGATTTAAGTGGAAGCACAAACGGTTTAATAAATAATGTACGTGATAATATATGGTTGATAGTAAATCAAGCTTATATCATGATTCCTACTCCAGATCTAAGAATTGCTGTTGTTGGTTTCTCACGACCAAGTTTTGGAAAAAATAATGGATATGTAAAAGTGCTTTGTGATCTTACTCATAATTTTGATCATCTGGAAACGGAACTCTTCAAATTGAAACCTTCCATAGAAAAAGGTGATCAATATGTTAGTGCAGCACTTTCAACATGTATCTCTCAAATTTCTTGGTCGAAAAACATAGATGCTAAAAAAATTATTTTTCTCTGCGGAAATGGCATGGTAACTTCTAATGGTTATGATTACTTAAAATACTGCGAACAAGCCGCTGAAAAAAATATAATTGTAAATACATTGTACATTCCTAATGGTGCAAACATAATGCGTGAACTCCCAGCATGGAGAAGAATTGCTACCATTACAAAAGGAATGCAAAGTGAAATTACTGTTGCAAATAAAGACGAGGTTACTGTTTTTACGGATGCAAAAATGGATCGTGTTCGTGAGATGAATAATAAGTTGAATGCAACTTATTTATGGTCGGGAGTTGATAGTAGCTTTTGCCGACGAACTCTTAGCACTGCTGATTCAGGAGCTTTTTTTACAATGAAAGAAGCTTTCTTTAATAGGATTTATTTCAAAACAACAAATCAATATGAACAACAATTAAAGGAATGTGAACTAGTTAATGCATACACTATTGGATCTGCTTCTGTAAGCACAGATTCAACACTAGCATTATCCACATTCGCTATTGAAACTAGAAATCATTTTAACGAAATGAAGCTAGCACGCTCAAGACTTCATGTCGCATTAAGAGTGGAACTTCCCGAACAAGAAGTGAACGATTATAAAAATCGATATTTATCTGGAGAAATGCCCGAAAATAATATCTTTCAACGAGTCCTTTTAACAATGCTCTTTAAAGAATGGGAAGGAAAATAAATAAAGAAATTGTTAACTTGTGAATTTTAGGTTCTGTTTTATCTTGCATAAGTTATTGTTTTGTGATTCATTTGAATGGTAAACAGTATTATGAGTTATATCTTTAAAATAGTTGATTTTATTTTTGTACTTTTTAATTATTTTGCCTTATTTATCTTAAACTGTTCATAACTATTTACGAGAAAAATTATGAAATTTGAAAAACAGAAACTACATTTACCAAACAATCTAGTGAAATAGTTCGAATTTTAAGGTTAAGGTATTTTGCCTAGTGTTGATTATCAGTTTTGGTTAATAATAAAAATAGTTCTTATTAGTTAAAATTTGTGAAAGAGGGTTGTGCGGTCATTTAAGGTTGATATTTATTTTAATTAAAAAATACATCTATTATGAAACCAATTGCCAACAGTAAAAAAGTAGTTGAAGCTATCAACTATCATTAGATTTTAGGAAGTACAAGGTAAAAAATTTATTTCAAACGTTAATTAACCAAAAGACAAGAAAATCATACATTTTCCGAGAATTTTTCAAGAGTTTGTTTTATCACAAGATAAATAATATCTTAGAAATAAAACGCACCTACGGTATTGGTTTAATGATATTGGTTTTATGCACTTTCAGTTCATTCTTTTCTCAAGCACAAATTAATAATGGTTTATTATTTGATGGTATAAATGATTACGCAACAGTTTACCCTTATGCAGATTTGAATTTAGGAGTTCAAGATTTCACAATTGAGTCTCAAATAAAGATAGAACCCAAAAAAATTAGAGGTTCTTATTATACTATCATTGATAATTTATTTGATAACACAGGATATTTATTTGGGTTAACATCGAGTGGTAATTTGTTTTTAACTTTAAATGGGAATACATTTATTGATAGCATTACGAATGGGAAATTATTGTTAGATAGAAACTGCCATCGAGTTGCTGTGAAAAGAGAACAAAATCTTTTAACATTTTATATTGATAGTATGTTAACTATTCAATATAATATTTCAAACATTGAAGATATTACAACTCCATCTAATTTATTAATGGGAATAAATTCAGACATGTCAACTTCTTCTGCATTTTCAGGTATGTTAGATGATGTTCGTATTTGGAGTATTGCGCGAACCGATCTTGATATTTTTAATACAAATAATGTTTGTTTAAGTGGATCTGAATTTGGTTTGGTTGCCCAATGGAGAATGGATCATACAGAAGATAATGTTTTGTTCGATTATTCAGTAAATAATCATCCCGGATTTATATTTAATTCACCAACTAACATTGGAGCCTATTCCGTTGAAAATACTTGTGGCTCAAAATGCCCTGAACTTATTATTCCAAGACAAGCATCAGCTACCTGTATTCCTTCTACAATTCCTAGTTATTGTAATCAATTAAATATGATTTGTAATGGTGATTTTGAGCAAGGTGCGCCTATCCCAGGAACAAACCCAAATAGTTTTGGTGGTTGTGTAGGAGGCTCTTCAAATGAAGTTACAAATTGGTGTTTATCTAATGGAAATCCATTTTATTTTGGAAGAACGGGAATTTCATCTAATTCAATTCCTACAAATTTTATTGTAGGTCCTTCTAGTACAAATCCAGCTTCATTACAATGCCCTTCAATTGATACGTGGTCGGGTGCATCAGCTGGAAATGATAGATATGCCGTACTTCCACTTCCTTGCGGAATAAAAACAAGTTTAATTACACCGATACTTGATGGTCATTTTTATACGATTCGATTTAAAGCATTGACTATAACCCCAAATGGATTTCCTCAAACTCCTGGGATCATTAAATTTGAATTATGGGGTAATTTTAATTTTCCAACAACACCAGTTCAAAGCTTTACACAATCTATTGCTAATGGTTGTGGCTGGAATACTTATTCTATTAACTTTAAAGCAACTTCAGGAGTAAATTTTTCATCAATTGCTCTTAAAACTACTACAATTACAACTACTCAACCTAATTTTTGTTTTGTCGATGATTTTGAATTGTTTGAAGATGTTAACAGTTATCCTGTAATTGCTACTGGAAGTGGAAGCCAACGACCAAAACAATTAGATGTTGATCTATCTAATAATACATATATTGCTGGTTATGGATTTAATCAGGTTAATTGGGGGTCAGGTACTGCTAATGCCACAACTACAGGAACTCCTAGCACAGTGAGCGGTTATTTGGCCTCTTATGATGAGTGTGGTGATTTGCGTTGGGCAAAAGGACTAGCAACTTCAAATTATCAATCAGTTTCTTATAATTCTTCTAATAATTTACTATATGTAGGTACTTCAGGATCGCCAGGTAATATTTCTACTTATAATCCGCTTACTGGATTAATTGTTAGTAGTATTTACTCACTGCCGACATCTGCAGGTGAAATTCAAAAAACGATTTTCGATAATTCAAACAGGTATCTATTTGTTCTTACTTTTTTTACGGCTACTACTGGTTTGTCGCAAAGCAGTATTTCACGATATGACCTATTAAGCCCATTAGTAATATCTGTAAATCCAAGAGTTATCATCCAGTCTCCAGGATTACCAGTTGTTGATTTCGATATTATTAATATTAATACTGTATGTTTTATTTACGCCGAAAATCCAACTGTAGCACCTTATTATTCAGTAGGAATACAGGAAAAAAATATTGTAACGAATACTCCATTGCGTTACTGGAAAGTAAAGGCTAATAATGTGAATTCATGGGATGCTGGTATTGTTTTCCCAACTTCAATTAAAACTGATAATTTTGGTAACATTGCAGTTGGAGGTTACTTTTACAATTCTGCATTGCATTGGAGTTTCAAAGCAACTCCAACAGGTTTCCCAACTGCATTTGCGCCATTATTTGGTTCTATGACCTCCTTAAACTGTACGAGCCCTTCGGTAACGGAATATGGTTGGTCGGCAATTATCAATGGAAGCAATACAATGAATATGGGAACTTATTTCGGTGATTGTGGCATATCGCGAACTACTTGTATTGGCTTAACAAATGATAATAGTTTTGTTTTTTCAGGATTGTATACAAATTGGGGTAATACTCCTTCAACAAATTTACCATTCCCATTACCTGTAAATAATGCAAGAGATTTAATTACATACAAACAAAATATAAGTAATAGTAGTGCAACATGGCTTACATGTGCATTAGGAGTTTCCAGTACAAGTCTTGGTGTTTGGCCAACATATATTAAAGCAGGTGTAAATGATAAAATATTTAATTCTGGCTTCACTTATAATAATTTGGATTTTCAACAAGGAGATATAATTGTACCTACTGGATGTGATAATACTTGGATCGCAAACTTAATTGATGTTGGTAATAGCGCACAATATTTAAGAGAATCAAATGCTTTAATTAGTAATAATTTCAAAGCCGATGGATTTGTTATTGGAAAACAATTTAATAATTCGCTTGAAATATCCAACTATTTAAAAGATGAAAATCAACAATTAATTTTACGAGTTGATATGTATGGTCACGAGCAATCATTTAGTAATAACAATCGTTTAATAAATTGTTATTTAACTTCGGGATTATATATTGCAAAGGTTAAAGATTTAAAAGGGAATTTGAATACTATGAAAATTGTTATTGCCAATTTAAACACTTATTAACACTACATTAATTTAGCAATGAAAAAGCTCGTACTATTTATTTCAATATTGTTAAATTTATGTAGTGTTAATTTATCACAAGCACAAACATTAAATTATTTAGGAAAACATTTTATTTTTGATACGAGATTTGGGATTACTTATCCTCCTAATAAATTATATATATTTGGAGATAAGCAAGCTATTGTTAGTTTTTTAGATTCGGCTGGAAATGTTTTAGCTCAAGTAAATAAAGCGGCGTTTACATTTGATTCGATTGATTATCCCTTTTGCTGCAATAATTCTGGGGGTTGGACAGTGAACCCAACATTTTCAATTAGTTCAACAGATTCTGTAATTGTTTATGAGTGTCGAGCTGATGCTTATGCTGCTATGCACGCGATCCCCCCCCAAAATATTTCAGGAACTGTTAGTACCTACAATGGTCATCCGCAATATATATGGTCGAATTTGTATGATAAACATACATTCGCCTATATTATGTCAACAAATGATTCTATTATTGTAAATATTTATCCCAACCAACCCCATCCATTACTTGTAAATCCACCTTTTTTTTCAGTCACTATTCCGCCCTTTCATGCTTTTTATGATGAATGGCATGATGATTATACTGGATCCATAATTCAAACTGATACAAGTTTTTCCAATGGAACTTTCCAAGTTCATAGTGGTGATGTTGCTGCTATTAGTTCTTCAGCAGATTATTTAATACCAAAAGAATTTTTGAAACAAGAATACCATACCATCCCACATTTAACAAGAGCAGGTGATCGTATTCATGTTATTCCTTTTGAAGATTCAACAACTGTAATGTTGTACGGGAATCCAATCGTACTTAACAAAGGCCAAATAATTGATACGTTAATCACATTGCCAACAACATGGAAAGCAGATAAAAAAATTGAAGTAATCGAACTCTCCCGCTCATGGAAAGAAGATACTGTTGTAAATAGTTCTTCGTTTGCTTACCCTATGTTTCCCGATGCAAATACGTTTACACGAGCGCAGTTTGCAACATTACTATATTCAGATTCTGTAGGACTTATTTTACAGAATTATTTAAATATTTTGGCTCCAACAAATGGAACTCAAACAGTAACGTTAGATGGAAATTCGTTATCAACTTTTTTTAGTGTTTTTCCTGATGATTCATTATGGTCGTTCGCGCAGCTTCCAATTGCCTCAGGTATGCATACAATTCTAGCTGATTCTGGTGTGGTTACATATCTGTACGGATATGGTCAGGAGAGTGGTTTCGGTACCATTATTCAAGGCTTTGAAATGAAAAATAATGTTACTGCATTATATGAAAATACTTCTCAAAAAAATAATATTCTTGTTTCACCAAATCCATCCTCTGATATTGTTTCTGTTAATTTAGATGATCATCAAACAAATGTACAATTAATTCTTACAGATATATCTGGAAAAAATATACCTATCAATTATTTTAAGTCCAACGATCATACTTTCAAAATAAGGGTAAATAATCTTCCTGACGGAATTTATTTGTTGCAAATTAAAAACAGCAAAGGAGGTTTTTGCAGAAAAATTGTTGTTCAACATTTGTGAAAATTAATTTTTATTTATCGCAAGGTTTATTTTGTTTGAAATTATGGTAAGTAAATATTGCGTTTGAATTCCACAAACATAAAACACCGAAACTGATCGTCTTGATCTATTCTAATCCATAAAAAAGCATACAAAAGATTACTTAAATTGGTTTGTTTTAAAAGTAAGCCCACAAGATTTTAATTAATAGCAATATTAGGTAATGATATTAATTTGTCAAGTTATCCTTATAAAATCAGAAAAAACTGTATTCGAAAAATTATACCAATTGCAAATATGTTTTAGTACAAAGATGCGATGTAATTTTTTTATCAAGACGATTTAAAAAAAATCGTTGCATAGCCTTTGCTTACGGAACGATTTTTTTAAGAAGTATTGATGAAAAAGGACAAGTAGATTGGACTAAAACATATTAGCAGTTGGTATTCACAACAAATTCCATACTTTCATCATTTGCGGATAGGATGTATTTTATAAGATTAAGTACAGAGAAGGAAGTATAGGAAACGGAATTCATGAATCAATTGAAAATTTGAAGAGTTGCCAATGAACCCCAATTTAAAATAAATTAGAATCCGAATTACAAAAAAACTAATCCTTAAAATATTTTATTCCGATTGCTATTGGAATTGCTTCAAACAATTTGAATCAATTACGGTATTAAAAAAAATACAAAACTCACTTATCCTAATTCAGCAATAACCGTCACACCACCAACAGTTTTTTGTCCTAGTGCAACATTTATTTTAGTGCCTAAAGGGAGATAGATATCCACACGTGATCCGAATTTTATGAAGCCCATCTCTCCACCTTGACGAACCATATCGTTTTCATGAGGATAATAAACAATACGTCGAGCAAGCGCTCCTGCAACTTGGCGAAGTAAAATTTCCATTTTGTTTTCTTTCTGAATTACTATTGTGGATCGTTCGTTTTCTGTACTCGCTTTAGGATGCCAAGCAACAAGAAATTTACCAGGATGATAACGTTCATAACTGATTTTTCCTGAAAGTGGATACCAATTTGCATGAACATTTATCGGAGACATAAAAATGGAAACTTGAATTCTTTTATCTTTTAAATATTCTGATTCCAATGTTTGTTCGATCACAACTACTTTACCATCTGCTGGAGCGATAACATATTTATCACCTAATGTTAAATCTCGACTTGGATACCTGAAAAATTGCAATACCAATAGAAAGAATGCTAAGCTAATAGCGAATACAGAAATTAGCATCCAGGTATGCGCACTTAAAAACGCATACACTAATCCGTTCAGAACAATAAGTATAAATGTAGTCACCGTTAAAATGGTGTATCCTTCGCGATGTATGGTCATTTGTAGGTTGGTATTTAATCATAAAGCGCAGGGAAATTTTCCCTGCGCTTTATCAACTTATTATTTTAATTAATATGCTCCTCGTGATCGGGTTGCTGTTGCTACTTTTTCAAGTGCAAAAACATAAGCTGCAATACGCATTGATATTTTATACTTAGTTGAAACATTCCAAACATTTTGAAATGCTTGCTTCATCCATCGGTCAGCGCGTTTATTAATTTCTTCTTCGCTGTAATAATATCCTGTGCGGTTTTGTACCCACTCAAAATAAGATACTGTAACTCCACCGCCATTTGCCAGAATATCCGGAATAAGAATTACCCCATTGTTATGTAATATCTCATCAGCTCCAGCCGTACATGGTCCATTAGCTCCTTCTACAATCAGTTTTGCATGAATCTTATTTGCATTTGCAGCAGTAATTTGATTCTCCGTAGCACATGGTGCAAGGATATCTACTTTTAATTCCAAAAGTTCTTCATTGGTAATCAATTCACCACCTTTAAAGCCTTTTAAAACGCCTTTGTTTGAATCGCGATAAGCAATTGCTTTTTCAATATCAATTCCTTTCGCATTATAATATGCAGCCGTATGATCTGATATCCCAACCACTTTAATTCCTGCTGCCTCAAAATGTTTTGCAGAAATAGAACCAACGTTTCCAAATCCTTGAACCGCCGCTTTGCATTTATCCGCTTTCATTTTCAGTTTGCTCATCGCTTCTAATGCAGAAGTACAAACACCACGTCCAGTTGCTTCAACGCGACCTAATGACCCACCTAAATGTAAAGGCTTCCCAGTAACGATTCCAGGGGTAAATCCACCCTTCAATTTGCTGAATTCATCAACGATCCATGCCATCTCACGCGGGCCAGTATTCATGTCAGGAGCTGGAATGTCTTTGTCAACACCAAATACATCCGACATCGCAGCAGTATAAGCACGAGTCATTCGCTCTAATTCCCCAACAGACATTGTCCGTGGATCACAATTGATTCCGCCCTTCGCTCCTCCATAGGGAATATCAGCGATCGCGCACTTCCAAGTCATCCATGCAGCTAAAGCCTTCACCTCGTCTGCATCAACTGCTGGAGAATAACGAATTCCTCCTTTTGAAGGTCCGAGTGCAGTAGAATGTATCACACGATAGCCTTCAAAAACTTTGATTGAACCATCGTCCATCTTAATTGGAAGACTCACTTCAATCAATTTGGAAGGGTTTTTTAGGACTTCATAAACATCATGTTCTAGTCCGATGATTTTCGCCGCCACATCGAAACGCTGAATCATTGCCTCGAAAGGGTTTGTCGAATCTTTAACCGTCGTAATCTGTTGTTGTTTCAACTTCGACTTCTTCGAAATGGTGGTAATTGCCATGCTATTTTTGATTTCTTTTGGGACGCCGAAATTAGGAAAAATGTAACGAAATAACATCCTTTTGTTAGCCTTATTTTCAAATAATTCAGTAGGTGTATTATCGCGTTTTTTTGCTTTGATCAATAATTTGAGACATAAATGCCTTTAAATCACCACGTAGCGTCTCAAGTTGATGCCGAAAATCACCTTGGTCTTTTCGATATCTACTGTAACTCATAAACCAAGCATTGTTAGGTAAATGGTCGCCCGGAAAATGGAATTGGTAATGTGCAGTTTTGTGAAGTTTTAAGGTGCGAATGCCCAATACTAAGTCTTTGATGAAAAAATATTTTTGATAATACTTCTTTTGGATGCTCCAATCAGCAGGTAAATTAGTGTAAAAACTATCTAATTTATGACAAGATGCTACCATGTAATTGCCATAAATCACTTCGTCTTCTTGATCACTTCGGTAATTCATTAATGCTTTCGACTCATTACCAAAATGCGATTTCAAGAAGCGCATCGCTCCTTCTTCTCCAACAAATGTTGCTAGATTCTCATTATAATCTACGCTCCCTGGCAGATAAACTGTTGCATGTGTTAATTCATGGATGATAAGTTCCGCTAATTGTCCATCGCTTCTGCGAAGCATGTTAGATAAAATCGGATCACGAAACCATCCTAATGTCGACCATCCACTAGCTGTGCCATAGTCAGTATCATATCCTCTTTTCTTCAGATTTTCTAACTCAGGAATACCACGTTCTTTCTCAAAAAAACCTTTATACGACACATCACCGAGAAATGGAAAATTCCATAGATACGCTTTCATCGCAAAAGGTTCACAAGCTGTGATTACCCACAAAACAGGTTTGCCCTTTTGATCAAAAAAGGTAGTGTAATTTTTCGAATCTTTTAATCCCAATGAATCTACTGCATACTTGCGTATTTCTTGAATCAATACTAATTTTTGTTTAATGCTATCTGGAATTTGTTGATCATGCAATACTTCTTCAACAGATTGTGCATTCCAAATGATATGTAATTGACCACGGAGTTGTGCAATGCCGTAACTAATTAAATTACGATATGCAAATGCAATAATTAAAATAGCAAAAATGATAAACAATAAAATTTTGTGAACACGTTTCATATTATTGAGGTCGAAATAAAAATGGCATTCGTAATTTCATATCACGTTGAATTCTTTTTATCCGTTGATACGAAGTTTCCGCTTGATCAGCTAAAAGTATATTTCCCGTTTGGCGATAATAATTTCTGTTGAAATCCATAGCCGCTTCGAGGTCTACCATTTTGTCTGATGCGCCAGGTTCAGCCATCAACCGAGGTTGATTTAGCCAGTCATAATTTAGTGTAGGAAATGTTTTTCCCTTTCCAGTAATGCGATCTGCAACCAAAGATCCAGAAACATGAGCTACTTTAAATAATCCATATTGTGATAGTAAGATATAAGCTTTTGGATCGGTCATAAATGCAACATTTTTTGACACGCAATAATTTTGTATTTTCTTTACAACCGTTAAATAGGAATTCATCAACTCTTGATTGTCTAAAGTGCAACCCGTATTGTAAATTTCTTCTGGATGTGCGTCACTTAGCAATTGTACATATCGATCGTATTCTGTTTTAATGTTCTTGTATAATTCAGGATAATTACGATCGAGTAATTTGAAGTTGGTGAATTTTAAATCATAATTCAATACCATTAAATCTTCTCTAAAGTGATATTCATTACGATAGTAATTATACGTGATGATGCTTGTCCAATCAGCGATTAATAGTACACTGCCTTTGGGTGATGACAAATCAAGATCACGCATCAATGATTCACTAACATTAAATTTTCTAAGATCCGTTTTAGGATAATTGATGACGACTTGAAAAAGCAACAACAATGGAATGATATAAATCAATTTTTGATTTTGTTTGATAAATGAAGCTATACCAAACGGGATTAAAAACATTAACACAAGAAACGGACTCAACATATACGCATCAGTATCTGCAGCTTGATCTATTCGAAGTTGATAAAATAACACAAGCAAATAGTAACCAACAAATGCAATTATTAAACGTGATAATTTCTTGTTGAGAAGATATAATATTCCAAATATTAAAAATGGAACGAAAAATAAAAATTGATTGAAAGTTAATCTCATAAAATATGGGAATCGCATACTAATAATTCCTTTCACTTCAGTTTGTGTGTTTTTTATCCACGCTCCTCCCGATATATGATAAAATAAGCGATCAAATGTATCAGGATTCCCAAAAGCGAATGGCAATGGAGTATTTGCCCGAAGCATCATGAATCCATAAAATAAAAGTAGTATGGCTAATGTAGATCCTGAAAAAATTAAAAACGGTTTTTGAAAGAAGTATTTAAATGGATTACTATTTTGTTGTATCGTTTTTTTTTTGTTGACAACGATAGGTACCATTAACCATCCTTCTGGTAATAAAAGTAGGAGGAAAGGAGTGAATAAAATCATACTTAAATGATGATTGGCTAAGCCTAAAGCGTATCCAACAATTAAAAATAATAATGAAATCATTTTCCGATCGCATTCGTATTTCACAATTCCATAAAGCAACATTCCCATACAGAAAAGTTGAAAGCCATAAACTTCTATCGAATGCGCCCAATGCCATGTACACGCTCCCGTGATGGATAAAATTGCTGTTGCGAATGAAATACTATTTCGATTATTTGAATTTATTTCTGGCGATAATTTTTCAAGTAATAGGTTGCTTGCCAAAAATAAAAACATCGACGAAAATGAAACACATACAGCGGAAAAGATGACAAGCGCAGCAATATGTGAAAACGGAAGAAGTTCTAGTAATTTGGAAAACAACGATGCAATGACCACGTACGAAGGAAATCCCGGAGGATGTGCAATTCCCAAAAAATTTGTAACTAATGAAAACTCTCCCGCATCCGAAAATCCAAAACTTTGAAAGTTCGCATTCGACAATATCAAAAGTAATGGAAAGATAAAGGATGAAACTAAGAGAACTTTATTTTTCATTTATTGTATCAAGAATTGTTAGCTGAATTTAAGGTGTAAAAATAGTTAGCAATTGAATACAAAAGTAAATGCCCAGAAGTACTATAATTTTGCACTTCAGGGCATTTTATTTTTTAACAATTTAGAAGCAATACTTTCCTTCCTCGCACAATACTTGCGCAATTCTTCTGCGAGCTTCCTTTGTGTTAAAAGGAATTGACTTTGTAAAGCGTTTTAATCCGAGTAATAACATACGTTGCTCATCACCATCTAACATGGAATTGATAGCAGTTTTTCCGTTTACATTTAATCGGTCAACAGCGTCGTTCAAATATACACGCATGATATCTAATTGATGAACACAAGCTTCTTCGCCTTTGATGCCAACAAGTTTTTGCACACGCAACATGACAGACTCAGCCATGTAAGTATCTATCGCCATGTCTGCAATATTCATTATGATTTCTTGTTCTTTCGCAAGTGTCATCATGTATTTTTGAACTGCGGTACCTGCAACCATTAAAATCGCTTTTTTCATTCGTTCAACTGTCTCACTTTCTGCAGCAAACAAGGTAGTATCAGGAGCACCAAAATCAGGAATAGCTGTTAACTCTTTTTGAATCGCCATCGCTGGACCCATCAAATCTAATTCGCCTTTCAATACTCGTTTCAAAATTTGATCAACCATTAATAGACGATTTATTTCATTGGTGCCTTCAAATATTCTGTTGATTCGTGAGTCACGATACGATCTTTCTACAGGAAAATCCGCAGAGTAACCATAGCCACCATAAATCTGTACTCCTTCATCAGTAACAAAATCCAATACTTCTGAACCCGCAACTTTTAACATCGCACATTCAATGGCATATTCTTCTGCAGCACCTAATAATGCTTTGTTAAACGGCTTACCATCTTTGCTAAGTCTTTCTTCCATGTCTTCGATAAGTTTACTAACGCGATAAATTGCAGATTCGACAACATACGTTCGTATAGATTGCTCTGCTAATTTATGTTTTATTGCACCAAATTTTGCTATTGGAATTTTAAACTGAATGCGCGTATTTGCATATTCAATTGATGAAGTACAAACCTGTTTACATCCTCCTAAAGCCGCCGCTGCTAATTTAGCACGTCCAATATTTAAAATATTAAATGCTATCAAATGACCTTTTCCAATTTCACCTAATACATTTTCGATTGGAACGTGACAATCACTAAAAAACACTTGACGAGTAGAAGAACCTTTGATTCCCATCTTATGTTCTTCCTCACCTAAGCTGATACCTTCATAAGATTTCTCGACAATGAATCCAGTAAATTTATCTCCATCAACTTGAGCAAAAACGATAAACAAATCTGCAAATCCCGCATTAGTGATCCACATCTTTTGTCCATTTAAAATATAGGTTTTTCCATCGCTTGATAGTTCTGCTTTTGTTTTCGCAGCTAATGCATCCGATCCCGAACCTGGTTCTGTTAAGCAATAGGATGCTTTCCATTCTCCAGTAGCTAGTTTTGGTAAATATTTTTTCTTTTGATCATCATTTCCAAAATACAAAATGGGCAATGTTCCAATTCCTGTATGAGCTGCCATTGCAACTGAAAACGAATGACCAGCGCCAAGAGTTTCTGTCATCAACATACCGGTAAGAAAATCTTTTCCATAGCCACCATATTCTTCAGGAATAGATACACCAAGCAAGCCTAAAGCGCCCGCTTTATCCATTAAGGAGGGCATCAAACCTTTTTCCATTGCGTCAATTCGATCAAGATTTGGATTTACATTTTGAACAAGAAACTCATGTGCCATGTCAGCCATCATTTTATGTTCTTCGTTAAATTCCTCAGGAATAAAAACATCTTCAGCAACTGATTTGCTGATGATAAATTCCCCTCCTTTCAAAGATCTAACTTTCGTTGCGTTTTCCATTTTTAGCGATTTATATTATTTATACGTAAAAACTCTATACTTGTTTTATTTTCCTCAAATTTCATCATAACGAAATTGATATGCAAAAGTATTTAGCAGTTTTCATGTAAAATTGATAAATTGGTATTATATATTTGAATGTATTAAAACTTCCTCAACGGTAAACTATTCTGCTTTTCAAAAATAATTATTAAAACATGAAATAGGTGAAGTTTAATATGTTTATTTCACGATCGCTCAAATCCTTAATACAATTACTAATTTCGTGACTTCATGACAACAGAAACTGGAGTAAATTTAGCTAAGGCAAAGAGTTTTTTGGAAAGTGGAGAACTCGTTGGAATTCCTACTGAAACAGTGTATGGATTAGCAGGTAATGCATTTGATGTAAATGCTGTTCTAAAAATCTTTGAAGTGAAAGAGCGACCTATATTTGACCCCTTGATTGTTCATGTTCCTGATATTGAAATGGTGATGAAATGTGTAGTCGATATTCCTGCATTAGCTGCTGATTTAATAGCATCATTTTGGCCAGGGCCACTCACTATTATTTTTAAGAAGAAAAATTGTATTCCTGATTTGGTAACTTCTGGTTTAGATACCGTTGGAATGAGAATGCCATTACATCCGTTAACGTTGGAGTTACTACAAGACCTACAGTTTCCTTTAGCGGCACCTAGTGCAAATCCATTTGGTTATATCAGTCCTACTTCAGCACAACATGTAATTGATCAACTTGGAAATAAAATTCCTTATATTTTAGATGGCGGTAATTGTAGTATCGGATTAGAATCTACAATTATAGAAATTAAAGAGAAAACTTGCTTCGTATATCGCTTAGGTGGATTAACACTTGAAGATTTAAAGAAGGTTGCAAATAAAGTAGAGTTGAGAATTAATTCTAGTTCTAACCCTAAAGCTCCAGGAATGTTAAAGAATCATTATGCACCTACCAAACCTTTTTATATTGCTGATATAAATGAGGTCAGCTTTAAATATCCAGATAAGAAAATTGCCTATTTATTTTTTACAAAATCGAATACTGCCTATTTTCAAAATGTTGAGTCTATTGCTTTATCAACTAATCAGAATTTAAAAGAGGCGGCTCATTCTATTTTTTCTTTAATGCGCATGCTTGATGGTCGAAATGATATTGATATTATCGTTGCCGAAACTGTTCCTGAAATTGGAATCGGAAGAGCAATCAATGATAGGATGAGAAGAGCTGTGACTGGGATTTAAAATTGGAAAATAAATTCATCTACAATTCATTTTGCAACTCCCGTGATGTTTTCCTGCTTCCATCATGACTCCATCCTGGTGGCATAAAAATATATTTGAATCGTGTTAAAAATGGCACCGGCTTTTTAATGTCTTGCAAAATATTTTCCCATTCATGCGTAATGATTTTCACTTTATGATTGGGCTCTTCTAATGGTGAAGTGATGCCAAATGTTGGTGGCTCTGCAGTTAACTCTTCTTGGAATGAGTTGAAAATTTTATCCCAAATAATTAATACCATTCCCATGTTTTTATCGAGGTAACGTACATTGGATGCATGATGTACGCGATGATGTGAAGGACTCACCATAATTGCTTCAAACCATGCAGGCATTTTTTTGATATACTGTGTATGAACGAGAACACCATAAATTTGAGTAATCGAAAACATAAAAAGAATATCGATAGGTTTAAATCCAAGAAATGCAATAGGTAGAAAATATACAAATCGATACAATGGCTGAAATACCGATGATCGAAAGCCCGTTGTGAGATTAAATTCTGGAGAAGAATGATGTGTTACATGTACCGCCCAAAAAAATCGTGAAGAATGATCGATACGATGTTCAATATAATAGGCAAGGTCTTCGAGAATAAAGAGTAAAAACCAATAAACAAACAAATGATTTTCTAAACTTATTATCTGATGATGAAAGCAAAAGAGTAATGGAATCAAATAAAATCCTCTACACAATAAATCCAATCCCGCATTTACTAATGTAAGATAAATATTGTTGAACACTTCCTTAATAGAGTAGAATCCTTTCATTTTCCAATGACTAATCAAGATTTCAGCAGCTATTACAACAACGTACAATGGCGTTGTAACTAATAATAATATCTGCTCATGAAAGGTGACTGTCATTGTTTTTTTTTGCTGAAATTCTTAAGGGGTTACAAAAATCGAAAAATTAATAATTAGATGGTAGATTTCATTGTAAATTTTAGTAAATATTTTATTGTTACATGCTTTAGAATGGATTAATGGCCAGTATAATAATCATATCCGCGCTCTGCCCAATAGTCTGCTGGCTTTTTATCACTAAAATACATGGTTCCTATTCTTTTTAAGTGCTTAACGCCATATTTCACTGGTATAATCAATCTTAAAGGATACCCTTGAATTTTTGGTAATGCCTTTCCATTCATTTCGTAACAAAGTAAAGTTTGAGGATGTAAAGCACTTGGCATATCAATTCCAACATAATATCCGTGATCGGGAGTTGATAATCCAACATATTTTTTCATGGCCTCATTCTTTAAATGGTAATGCTTCATAAATTCTTTTAAGGGAACTCCAGCCCAATGCGTAACTTGACTCCATCCTTCAATACACTTAAAGTCGAATACAATATTTTTTTTTGGTAATAATTTTATTTCATCTAATGTAATTTTTAAAGTATCGCCATTGTCTTTAATAACATTTAATCGCCAAGTGTCTTCGTCTACGTTATCACGAATTCCTTCTATTCCATTTACACGCACTTTTTTTGCTGCAGCACTTAATGGATATTCTTTTACAAGTTTGGTACTATCAAAAAACGCACTAAAAAATTTTTCATTTACATCAAGTACTTTTCTTAATGGCCTTAAAGCACCTTGATCAGTTGGTTGATTATTTATCCATTTCCAAGTTGCAAATCCAACTACTAGCATTAAAAAAAAGATACAAAATGCAACAACGCTTTTTCTCTTAATTGATTTCGCATCAACGAATTCTTCGAGCTTTGAATTAGGATTCTTCATGCTGCTCTGCTTTAGTCGATTTAAAAATTTCAAAACCTGTAACCATTGCTTGGAAATTATTCCAACCGGCTCGTATTACTTGCACAATATGCACAAGGAAAAATAACACATAACCAATAGTAAGTATGAAATGAATTCCTCTTGCATTTCCATATCCACCGCAGACATTCATTGCCCAATTAAATTGTACAGGTTTATATATGGCCAGTCCACTTACTATTGAACCAACGCCCATCACTATTATTAATGTGTAAGCTATTTTTTGCGCCCCATTGTATTTTATTTGTGTTGGATGAAATTTTCGAATATGCAAATCATGTAACAATACTTGCCATGCTTCTTTAAATGAATTTTTATCAGGTAATAGATACCGCCACTCACCAGAAATTAAAGTATAGGCAACATATAAAATTCCATTGATAAAAAATAACCACATCAGTGCAAAATGCCAACTCATTCCTTCCGCTAAATGAAATGAGATATTAAAAGTTTTATAAAAATTTTCCGGAAAAAAATGAAATACTAGAGTTTGACCAAAACTTATTTTATAGACATCGTTTGCCCAATAAATAAGTAATCCGCTCCAAATCATTAAAGCAAGAATCGGAAAATTTAACCAATGAAACCAACGAATAACTAGTGGATGTTTGTGTAGGATTTTTTTCTTCATTTTAGTAGTTCATTTTCTGAATGCTTGAAGATATATAATACACGAATATGCTGGCTAGAAAATTGAAAAATTCATGGAAATAGAATGGTCAATCTTAGAAAGATACAGATTGAATTTTGTCTTCCGGCTCAAAATCTAGCATGAGGGAGTTCATGCAAAAACGGTTTCCCGTAGGCTTTGGACCATCTTCAAAAATATGGCCTAAATGAGATTTACATCTCCCACATTCTACTTCTGTTCGATTCATCCCATGCGAATAATCGGGAATATAAATTACAGCATCTTTTCTAATAGACTCGAAAAAACTAGGCCAACCGCATGAGCTAGCAAATTTAGAATCAGATTTAAATAATGCATTTCCACATACGGCACAATAATACGTTCCACGCTCACTTGATTCCCAAAACTTGCCTGTAAATGGTCTTTCTGTTCCTTTTTGCCGGCCAATATAAAAAACATCTTCTGAAAGAATTTTTTTCCATTCATCGTTGCTAACATCTAGCAATGTAATATCTGTGTTCGAGTAGTATGGATTATTCATTATTATTTAATTTAACTAATAAAAATTATGCCCTGTCAACGTATATTATACAACAATTGACAGGGCATTTATGTTTGAGAATCCTAAGAAATAAATCCTCAAATATTATTAGAATTTCAAACTTACTCCGATGTTGAGTATGGATACCCCATAACCCAACTCAGAATATACTGCGAAATTATTCGTAATAAAATAACGACCACCTACAAATAAACTCGCTCCAGGAGCACTATTATAATCATTGTTATATGGATAATTCGATGGGTAATCATTTGTATAATTGAGAATATTGAATGATACCATTACACCTCCATATACATCCAATTTATCTAAGAATTTATTGTTAAATCTCTTTAAATCATTATAATGATACGCTCCCCTAATGCCAATCACTGTATAGTTCCAGTTTTCCGTATAATTATTGTGTTTGTATCTGTAACTTTTAATGCCAAGATATCCGCCTAAACTTATAACTCCCGGCCCAGGAACGTCCCAAACACCTCTTTCATATTGAATACTAAATCCTGGACTTTGTGAAGAATGGGTATAGCTACCTATTGCACTTCCAATGCCTATTCCCGCACTTATTACATTAGTGCCTCTAACAAAGTTTTGCGCATTTGCAACTGAACTACCAAGTACTATAAAAACTAGTAAAACTCTAATCGCCTTTTTCATATTTTAATTATTGTTAAGTTTGTTTTAATTCTATAAGTGCGCAAAAATAGGTAAACACAATTAGGTACAAAATGAATTTTTACAACGTGAATTAATTCATTCTTTCAAATATTCCTGCAGCACCTTGCCCGGTTCCTACACACATCGATACCATTCCATATTTTTCTTTTCTGCGCTCTAATTCATTCATTATTTGAACTGTAAGTTTTCCTCCCGTACAACCTAATGGATGACCTAATGCTATTGCTCCTCCGTTAACATTTACTTTTTCACCATCTAACTCTAGTGCTCTGCAAACAGCTAATGATTGCGATGCAAATGCTTCGTTCAATTCTATTAATGCTAAATCATTTTTTGTTAGTCCTGCACGTTTAAGCGCAGCAGGAATTGCTTCAATAGGACCAATGCCCATTATCCGAGGTTCAACTCCAGCAACTGCATAACTCACGAAACGTAAACGTGGGTTCATATTTAATTGCTTCAACATTTTTTCAGATACAACTAAAACAAATGCAGCACCATCACTAGTTTGAGACGAATTACCTGCTGTAACAGATCCTTTCGCATCAAATACTGGCTTTAATGCAGCTAACTTCTCTACTGTCGTATCTGCTCGCGCACCTTCATCAGTTGCAATTATAGTTTCTCTTGTTTGTTTTTTTTCATTCGCATCCAAAAATATTTCTTGAATAGAGTAGGGTGCAATTTGATCTTTAAATAATCCCTCTTTTATAGCGCTTACCGCACGTTGATGGGAACGAAATGAAAAGGCATCTTGATCTTCACGATTAACTTTATATTCATTTGCTACTGCCTCTGCTGTTAAACCCATTCCCCAATAATAATCTGCATTGTTTTTTGCGACTTCATAGTTAGGAACAATTCGCCATCCTCCAAAAGGAATCGGACTCATGCATTCAACACCACCAGCAATAATACAATCAGCCATTCCTGATTTAACTTTTGCAGCAGCAATTGCAATTGACTCTAATCCTGATGCACAATATCTATTGATTGTCATTCCAGGAACTTTAACAGTGTCAAGTCCCATGAGTGAAATCATTCGTCCAATATTCAATCCTTGTTCCGCTTCTGGAGTTGCATTTCCTACAATAACATCATCGATCTGCTCTTTGTCAAGATTCGGTACAACACTCAACAAATGTCGAATTACTGAAACTGCTAAATCATCAGGACGAGTAAATCGAAACTGCCCACGTGGCGCTTTGCCAACTGCAGAACGAAAACCAGTAAGAATGTATGCTTCCATCTTTTTGATATTAATTATAATCAATAAAAAAGTATTCCTTTGAGAATTCTTATGGGGCGAAATTACAAAATATTGAATCCTGTAATTTTTTTAATTGAAATTTTCTAAACTTTTACAACCTAAATTAAACTATAAAAAAACCAGAATCAATATTTAATTTGAGATAGCACATTTAACGATATAATCATAATTAAAGTCATTATAGCATTTTTAATAAATCGCCACATAAATAAAAAGCCTCGACAATCGAGGCTTTTTATTTTATTTCTTTTTGCTAGTATCTGGAGGAGCAGGAGCAGGTGGGATACCACCAGCAGCGGGTGGAGTTCCTCCAGGAACCGCCGATCCAGGTTTTGCACCAGGAGCACCTTTGTCGGGATTGCTTTTCTTTAAACCAGCTTTCTTGGCCGCATCGGTTTTCTTGGCGTCATCAGCAGCAGCTTTCATGTCTACTCCATCTTTATAGGATGCAATGCCAGTTATCTGACCCTTTCGGCTCATCGACTTCCATTCGCCGTCACGCTTATTATTTTTATAATATCCTTCAGATGCAGCTTCGCCATCTTCATAGTAACGAATCCATTTCCCTTCTTTCTTACCCGCAATATATTCCCCTTCTTGCTTTACTTGCCCAGAGTAATAATATCTTTTGTAAGATCCTTCTTTAATACCATTTTGGTAATCTTGCTCTTCCATTACTTTTCCATAAGGATAATATCGAGTGCTTTTACCATGACGAACATCATTCACAAACTCCACTTCGCTAATTAAATCGCCAAGTGAGTTGTAAGTGCGCCAAGGACCTTGTTTCTGTCCTAGCTCATCAGTTTTGTTGCGATGTTTCTCCTTTCCTGGAGCATACTTCGGCTTGTCTTCAGATTGCGCCTGACTTAACAAAGGCATTGCAAATAAGAATAATATCAATAATCGTAATCGATTCATACCATATGGGGGGTTTTCGATGCGGCTAAAATTAGTAACTAATTTAATTCCTCAATGCTTTTCCGGTGGTCAAAATAGACTGAATTCTTTCTAAAGTCTTTTTCTCACCACAAAGTGACAGGAATTCCTGTCGCTCAAGATCGAGTAAGTATTGTTCTGAAACAAGTGTAGGGGCAGAAAGATCTCCGCCACATAACACATATCCAAGCTTTTCTGAGATTAATTTATCATGTTCACTTATATAATGTCCACTAAACATGGTATTTGCTCCAGCATATACCATCCCTAACCCAGCTCTTCCTAACACTCTAATATCTTTTCTAGGATTAGGTTTCGTATATCCTGCATCAGCAATTTCAATGGCCGAACGTTTTGCATCAGCAAGTAATCTATTTCTATTCAAGCTAATTGCGTCAATTCCATGTCTTAATATTCCTAAATCAAAGGCTTCTTCTGCCGAAGTAGACACTTTTGCTTGCCCAATAGTAAGAAATCTTTCTTTCAATAGGTTGAGTTCAATATCTCCTTCTTGTATTGAATCAGCAAAACGTAAAGCAAATTCTTTTGTTCCACCGCCTCCAGGAATTAATCCAACACCAAATTCTACCATTCCAATATAGGTCTCGGCATGTGCCTGAACCTTATCAGCATGTAATGACATCTCACATCCACCGCCTAAAGCTAGTGCAAATGGAGCAACAACGACAGGAATTGAAGAATACCTTACACGCATATTCATATTTTGAAATGCCCGAATAGCCATATCCACCTCGTCCCACTCTTGTTCAATGGCCATCATAAATACCAAAGCAAGATTAGCCCCAGCCGAAAAATTTTGTCCATCATTGCTAATTACTAATCCTCTAAAATTCTCTTCAGCCAGCTCAATTGCTTTATTTACACCCTGAACCACCTCACCTCCAATCGTGTTCATTTTGGTATGAAATTCACAACAAAGTATTCCATCACCAATATCGATAATGCTTGTGCCACTATTACTCCAAACCGTTTTCGTTTTCCTTAGCGGATGAAGTAAAATATAATTTTCTTGTCCTGGAATTGCCTTGTATGCTTTTGTAGGAATATCATAAAAAAACCTGATTCCATTTTCATTTTTATAGAACGAAGTACATCCAGTGACTAACATTTCATACACCCAAGCAGCGGGTTTTAGCCCTACGGCTTCCATCGCTTTCGCAGATACTTCAACGCCTAAAACATCCCAGCTTTCGAATGGACCAATTTCCCATCCAAACCCAGCTTCCATCGCCGAATCAATTCGATAAACTTCATCTGCTATCTCCGGAATTCGCTCTGAAACATATCGAAAAAGACCATAAAAAGAAGCTCTATAAAAATCACCAGCAAGATCTTTCCCAGCAATGAAAATTTTCATTCGCTCACGTACATCATCAACTGTTTTGGTAAGCTCTAATGTTGCAAACTTCGTTTTAGTTTGTGCTTTATATTCTAATGTCTTTAAATCCAAGGATAAAATCTCAGATTTACCAGCATCATTCTTTACTTTCTTATAAAATCCTTGTTTTGTTTTATCGCCAAACCATTTATTAGCCACCATTTTTTGGATGTATGACGGGAGCTTAAATAAATCACGTTGTGAATCCTGAGGGCAATTCTGATAAACTCCTTCGGCTACATGAACTAACGTATCTAATCCAACAACATCACCTGTACGGAAAGTTGCTGATTTGGGTCTTCCTAATACTGGACCTGTCAATTTATCAACATCTTCAACTGTCAATCCCATCTTTTCAACGATGTTAAAGATGACCATCATACCATATACTCCAATTCTATTTGCAATAAAAGCAGGAGTATCTTTACATAAAACAGTAGTCTTTCCCAGAAAAAGATCTCCATAATGCATCAAGAAATCCAATACATCTTTAGAGGTTTCTGGTCCAGGGATGATTTCTAATAAACGCAAATAACGCGGAGGATTAAAAAAGTGAGTGCCACAGAAGTTTTTCCGGAAATCGTCACTACGTCCTTCACTCATTAAATGGATTGGAATCCCCGAAGTATTACTCGTTATTATTGAACCTGAATTTCTATAGTGTTCTACTTGCTCAAAAACTTTTTTCTTGATATCCAGATTTTCAACGACAACTTCGATGATCCAGTCGCTGTTAGAAATATCTTTCATGTTATCCGTAAAATTGCCTACAGTAATTCTATTCACAAAACTCTTTTTATAGAGAGACGATGGATTCGCTTTTAATGTACTTTGAAATGCTGCATTAACAATTCTATTTTTTACTATTGGATGATCTAAAGTCAATCCTTTAGCTTGTTCTTCTGGTAATAATTCACGTGGCGCAATATCTAACAACAAAACATGAACACCAATATTTGCAAAATGAAAAGCAATTCGAGATCCCATAATCCCAGATCCTAAAACAGCTACATTACGTATTTTACGCATAAATTGTTTAATTGATTTTAAAGGCCATACATACTTCTAATACAAAGATCATATTAGATAAAAGCGGATTTTTACAAATATCTAAATTTAAACGGAAAATGAGCAGCATCTACAAATAAGGTTGAATAAACTGGATAGAATACACATCATCCGTCAATTTATAAATGGTTTTAAGACGAATCTTAAAAAAAATATGTCTTATTAACCATAATCTTCTAATTTTGTGGCTGAATTTCAATGAAAAAATATGAGCTTCGATAAAATTATTTCGATTCCGGGAATGCCTGGATTATTTAAGATGGTTGCCCAGATGCGTAATGGCGGATTTGTGGTGGAAGGAATGTCTGATGGTAAACGCTTACCAGTATCAGCAATGCAAAGGATTATAATGTTGAAAGATATCAGTGTTTACACTATGGAAGATGACATTCCTTTAGAAGAGGTCTTCTTAAAGATGAAAAATAATGATACCGTTGCATCATCTGTATCTGCAAAAGCTGATCCTGCGGAGTTAAAATCAACATTGAAAAAGGTATTACCTGAGTTCGATGAGGAGAGAGTTCACGTTTCTGATATCCGCAAAATGTTTTCTTGGTATAGCCTTTTGAAAGATAATGTAAGTTTCGAAAAGGCCGAAGTAGAGGTAGAAGAAGCTGAAATAATTTCTGATGAAACTCCTAAGAAGAAAGCAAAAGCTAAAGCAGAAGTTCCAGAAGCTACTACTATTGATGCAGAGGAAACTTCTGCTAAAAAAGTTGCTAGAAAGAAAAAAGCAGATAACCCAATAGAAGCAGTTGCTGATGATGCTCCAAAAGCAGCAAAAAAAACTGCGCGTAAGTCAACAAAAAGTGCCGAATAATTCAAGTATTCAAATTTTCTCCTTTCTGTTGCAGCAAATAATTGGTTAATTTTAAGAATGAAAATTAGTTTCAAAATATGTTAGCAAAGGCAGAAGAGATGCTCACTCCTAATTTAAGGCAATACCTGCCTTCACAACTTGTCATTACTTCATGGAAGGATATAGAAGTGTTTTTTAAAGAATTATTGGAAAGAGAATTATCCTCTGCCGCCGACTTGAAAAAGTGGCTGATAGACCGAAGTGAATTGGAAGCAGTTCTTGAGGAAGATTTAGGATGGCGATATATCAAAAGAAGTTGCGATACGGCAAACGAAGAGTACGCAAATGCATTTATCCTTTTCGTAAATGAAATTCAACCGCTCATTTCTCCTCAAAGTAATGCATTGGATTTAAAACTATTAAAATCTCCTTTTCTTGGTAAATTAGATGATTCACGTATTGATATTGTTGTCCGCCAAATTCGTATGCGCGTCGAAATTTTTCGCGAAGAAAATGTTCCCTTAATTGCAGAAGTTCAAACGAAGGAACAAGAGTACGCAGCTATAAATGGTTCTATGACCGTTGAAGTGGATGGAAAAGAGTTAACGCTCCAACAAGCATCTAATTTTTTAGAGCAAGATGATCGTGCTAAACGAGAAGAGGTATATCGCAAAATTTTAAAACGTCGTTTACAAGACAGAGATAAGTTAGATGATTTATTTAATGAGTTGCTAAAACTCCGTAATAAAATTGCATTAAATGCAGGATTTAAGAATTTTCGTGATTACATGTTTGCTAACCTTGGTCGGTTTGATTATGATGCAGATGATTGTTTTAAATTTCATGATGCAGTAGCGAAGGAAGTTGTTCCACTAGTAAATTTTATCGAAAAAAATCAGAAGGATTCTTTAGGTCTCGATACCTTGCGACCATGGGATTTGTCTGCAGAACCTATAGGGCAAGCACCACTTCGCCCTTCAGAAAACGCTAATGATTTAATGAAGAAAACAATTTCTTGTTTTATGAAGTTGGATCCGTTTTTAGGAGATTGTATGCTTGCTATGCAAGATGCAAAACGTCTTGATTTAGATTCTCGAATTGGCAAAGCTCCTGGTGGATATAACTATCCCTTATATGAAACTGGAATGCCTTTTATCTTTATGAATTCAACAAATTCATTACGTGATTTAGTAACCATAGTTCACGAAGGTGGACATGCAGTGCATTCAATTGTAGATAAACAACTAGAGCTAGTAGATTATAAAAATTTACCAAGTGAAGTTGCAGAGTTAGCTTCCATGTCGATGGAATTACTTTCAATGGAACACTGGGATGATTTTTTCACTAACCCTGAAGATTTTGCACGTGCTCGCAAAAAGCATTTGCAAGACGTTTTAAAAGGATTGCCATGGATTGCTGCAGTTGATGCTTTTCAACATTGGATTTATCTTCATCCAGATCAAACGGCCAATGAGAGACGACAAGCTTGGTCGGATACTTATAATCGTTTTACGGGAAATGTTGTGAATTGGGATGGAATGGAAGATGCGAAGTCGAATCTTTGGCAAAAGCAATTACATATTTTTGAAGTGCCGTTTTACTATATTGAATACGGATTCGCTCAATTGGGAGCAATTGCAGTCTGGCGAAATTTCCACCTAGATCGTAAAAAATCATTAGAACAATATTTAGATGCCTTACGATTAGGGTATACACGTTCTATCGGTGATATTTATCAAACCGCAGGTGTACGATTCGATTTCTCAGCAGGTTATGTTAAAGAGTTATGTGATTTTGTAAAAGGTGAGCTAGAAAAGGTGAGTTAATGCAACTTTTTTTGCATTTTTACGAATAAGAATATGGATAGGAGCCCTTGCTTCCTGTTAATCTATTGCAATGATCTCGTCAATGGTGCTATTACCTTTAATTTCCTTGTTGCTGCTACTGCTGCTTGGAGTAATCGTACTTTATATCCGTCTATACAAATCAAAGCAATTAATTAGTAAGGAGCAATCATTTGAAACACTCTTCGAACAACAACCAGAAGCATGGATTATTATAGATGGAATTTCACTTCATGCAATTGAGGCAAATCAAAAAGCACTTAATCTTTTTGGATTATATCGCAAGAGCTTTGTTAACGAACTTCATTTCAATCAACTTTTTCGAGAGAAACTTGAAGACGACGAAGTAAGTTTATTGCTCAATGCAGTTGATAATAATACGTTCACGAATAAACTTTTAGATTGTAGAAGCTTACAAGGAAGAGTGTTCGCGGTAAATGTTTCTATCAGTAGAATGTATGAGGGCAATTTATTTTGCAGGTTTGCTGATCCCACGGATAACATTACCATCAATTCACTTCCTCAAATTCAAAAGAGTAACAAAGAAATTCCTATTGTAGAAATTCACTCGCAAGTGGAGGAATCAATAAATGAATTTACAAATCAAAAAGCTAACCCAATCGCTCCAGTACCTTCCGGATTAATTCCTGTTGTTACGGATGCAGTAGCAGTAATAGATTTCGAACAAAAATTTTTGGAGATAAGTGATGCCTTTGCAGAATTAACGGGTTATGATATTTCAGAATTAAAAGAACTCGGCTTCGAAACTATCATTCATACTTCTGAAGCATTTCAACACGATCAATGGTTTAAAACTTTATCAGAAGGAACCTATCGAGTTGCGCGTACTGAGCGTAGAATCTTACGTAAAGATCGCCAATCTGCAACGTTAGAATTATTAGCAGCAAGCTTGCCATCACGTAAAGCAGTAGTGATAACTGCAATCGATAATAGTAAAGCACGACAAGAACAAGAATCATTAAAGCAATCACGAAATAATTTATATGCATTAGTGCAAAATACTGCAGAAGCAATTTTTTCTGTAGATGCACTTGATAGAATTACTGTTATTAATCATCGCTTTCAGCAATTAATTTCTGCGCGAATTGGTAGAGAATTAATTGCAGGAGAAGATTTCGGTTCAGCTCTTCCCACAGAAGCTAGAATACAATGGAAAGAACGTTTGCAAAAAGTTTTACAAGGTCAGACGATAAATTATCGGGAAATAAGTGCAGGTATTGATGGCGAAGAAGTGCATGAAATTTTATTGTATCCTGTAATTAACGATCAACAATTAGTTACAGGAGCTAGTTATTATTCGCGCAATATAACTGATAGAATTCATCAAGAAGAAGAACTAAGAATTGCAAAAGAGAAAGCAGAAAAAGCAACGTTAGCAAAGTCGGAATTTCTTGCAGTAATGAGCCATGAAATTCGTACACCACTCAATGGCTTAATTGGAATTTCTGAATTACTTAATAGCACTTCACTTGATGTACAACAAAAGGAATTTGTAGATATTATCCGACTGAGCGGTGAATCACTTTTACAAGTTATCTCCGACATTCTTGATTTTTCAAAGATGGAAGCTGACCGTATGCAATTGGAATCCGCTCCCTTCGAATTGAAATCGGTAGTTACAGAAACACTAACGATATTATCAGGAAAAGCATTAGAGAAAAATCTTAAACTAGAATACATAGCAGACTTAGATTTGCCATCAACCGTTATTGGTGATAAAGCACGATTGCGACAAATCTTAATGAACCTCGTTGGTAATGCATTGAAATTTACGGAGCATGGAGGAATCACCGTAAGCATAAAAATTATTCATGAAGAATCCGAAAATCTCGAACTTCAATTTGAAGTAAAAGACACAGGCGCAGGTATTCCTTCCAAGCAAGCTGCTAAATTATTTGATGCCTTTACACAGGCCGATCCGTCTACTTATCGCAAGTATGGTGGCACAGGGTTAGGTCTTACAATTTGCAAAACATTGGTAACTTTAATGGGAGGCCAAATATGGGTTGAGAGCCAACAAGATAAAGGCAGTACTTTTTTCTTTACAATTAAAGTAAAACATTCGGAACATGAAGTCATCGAAGTAAAGGTTGCTCCACGAATTTTATTTCCAGCAGAAAAAATGTCGGAGAATTATGCTGCTTCCATTTTACTTGCAGAAGATAATGACATAAATCGTTTACTAGCATCTAAATTATTTGCGCGACTTGGATATACTATCGCAGCTGTAGCAAACGGTCTGGAAGCATTAAATGCAGTGAAACGTACACGTTACGACATTGTATTTATGGATGTACAAATGCCTGAAATGGATGGATTAGAAGCTACACGTGCAATACGTGAACAAATCCCATCAGGACATCAACCTGTAATTATTGCAATGACGGCATTTGCTTCTCCTGAAGATAGAGAAATGTGCCTCGTTGAAGGTATGGATGATTACGTTTCTAAGCCAATCACCTTACAGGATCTTGAACGAATGCTACGTAAATGGGCTGGAATAAATATTGAAAATACTAATTCTGGAGATATGAAAAACAAACAAATTATTGTTGAAGAAAAAGAAGATACATTGATGGATCAAGTTGCGATCAATAGATTGATGGATATTGGTAAACATACAGATCCAGGATTTTTATTGCAAGTGCTCGATATGTTTATTGCACAAGCTCCAAAAAGTATTAGTGATATTGAATCTTCTCTCGAGCAAGGTAATTATTCAAAGATGTGGCAAGCTGCACATAAATTAAAAGGAACAAGTTTAAATATAGGAGCTAAACGTCTTGGTAATACCTGTCGTGCAATCGAAAACAAAGGTCGTAATTTAGAATTATCAGGACTAAAAGAATTAGCGATGCAATTAACAAATGATTACAGAACAACAGTGGAAGAGTTAAAAAGTTTGTTTCAATATAATTGAGTTCTCATTGGGCTATTATGCCAATAAAAATAATAAAAATTATTCGAAGGAACCACTATGTTGCGAATTAAAATTCCTGCAGGATTACAAACAGATCAGTTAATTTTGCAAATCTTATAATTCTGTTATTTCGATATCATTCGGAACTGCTACCAACAATTTGAATTTTGTTACGAAGAAATATTTTTTTAAATAAAATCAAAAATTCTCTTGAAATCTATTAGCGTTTTGCTTTGGTAATTATAAAGTAATCTATATCACAGTTCTCATCCATAAAATCGTTACGAAGAGAACATGATAACCAAACACTTCGCACAAACGGGAATTAACTTGTTAATTTCGCTTACGCTCTTGCATTTTGCCATTTGTGAATTGCTCTTAATTGCTCTTTCTCTTCCCTAGATACAAGGATATAATTATCACCTAATTTAAAAAAGAACTTCTTTAATAAGTACATGAATTATAAGACGAATTTCAATTTAGTTAAGAGGTTCATGATGGCAATATCTTACTATCTCATCCTCACAAATAGGATAATAGAAAATATCAAAATATACTAAAGTGCCCAAACGGGGAAAAAAGATGTTGAATTGAGTATGTTTTGTGATATTGAAATATAGGTAAACAACTTTATATTAAAATTTAGATGCCTTCATTTTACAAGAAAACAACATCTCTGCGAACAAGTATTTATAGTACAGGAAACATGGGGAATTGTAGATAATTTTAAGAATTTGATAACCAAATGAGTAAATATTAGGTAAAGATGTTGGATAAATAAAAAAGAATTGTAAATTTGCCATCCCAAAGAAAAATCTTTCACATGATTATTGTACCACTTAAAGAAAACGAAACAATCGATAAAGCGCTTAAGAAATTCAAGAAGAAATTCGAGAAAACAGGCATTATCAAGCAATTACGTGCACGTCAGGCATTTGAAAAACCTTCTATTTCTCGTCGCACTACGATTAAAAAAGCAATCTACAAGAATCATTTAACATCTCAGATTTTAGGTTAATTGTTCTTAATACTTATTAAATTCCGAAGTTTATAACTTCGGAATTTTTTTTGCGTATTCTACTTTTTTAAGCATACCTTTATTGTCTTAGCTGATTCTTGGTGAACGATAAAGAGCGTTTCCTGTCATTCCTTAAATTCGAAAAGCGTTTTTCCGAACATACGATTGTAGCTTATACAATCGATCTTACCCAATATTTAGATTACTTGCTGATTCAATATCAGATTGATGATGCAGCTTTAGCAACTCATTTTTATATTCGCTCTTGGATCGTTTCATTAATGGAAAATGGATTGGATCCACGTTCAGTTAGTAGGAAGGTAACTACTTTAAGAACCTTTTACCGATTTATGTTAAAGATAAAACGTATCGAACGTACTCCAATGTTAAAGGTTCAAGCGCCTAAGGTTTCTAAAAAATTACCTGAGTATATTGATGATAATAAAATGTTGCTTCTGCTTACACCCAATAACGAAGAAAAAGTTACGTTCGAAACTATAAGAGATTTTTTAATTCTTGATTTTTTTTATCGCACAGGAGTACGACTTTCTGAGTTGATAAATTTAAAAACAAGTGATATAAATTTCTATAATTTAACAATTACTGTTTTAGGTAAACGTAACAAAGTACGGCAAATTCCAATTACGATGAATTTTAAAAATATTTTAAAAGATTATTTATTGTCGCGCGATGTTTTTTTAAAGCAAAGTGAAACATTTCATGAATTTACTTTCCCTGATAATAAGGGAAACAAAATGACTCCCAACTTCGTTTACCGTAGAGTAAAATCAATGATAAGCACTGTATCAACAGGAAAGAAAAGAAGTCCGCATGTATTGAGACATAGTTTTGCAACATCAATGTTAAATAATGGCGCAGATATTAATTCGATAAAGGAATTATTAGGACATACCAGCTTAGCCGCTACACAAGTATACACGCATAATTCTATTGAAAAATTGAAAGAGGTTTATAAACAAGCATTCCCAAAAGCATAAATAATATTTAAACTAAAAGCATATGAAAGTTAAGGTTCAATCGATCCATTTTGATGCAGACAGCAAACTCCTAGAGTTTATTGAAGAAAAAGTAGATAAGCTCACTCATTTTTATGAGGACATCATCGACAGCGAAGTTTTTTTAAGAATCGATAAGGGTGATGAAAAGGGGAATAAAATTGCGGAAATCAAAATTAACACTCCTGGCAAAACATTATTTGCTAAAGAACAATGTAAAACATTTGAAGAAGCGACGGATAGTGCTGTTGAATCTTTACGGAAACAAATCACAAAACACAAGGAAAAAACAAGAGGAAATTGAGTTTTTAAGCCTAAATTAAATTAGAAAATCCTATTTTTCTAGGATTTTCTAATTTAAATAGGGGTTTGTTGAAAAAAAAGCGAAAATATTTTCAAATTCATCATTTTTATAAACAGTTGAAAACGAGACATTTGTATTTATTGTTTTCAATAATTTGGGCTATTTCTTCAGCAAATACATTAATAATGAAATATATTTTCAAAAGGACTTGTTTGAACTAAATCATTTTGTAAATTTGCAGTCCCTTTTTCGGGGGATTTAATGTAGTTCATTGAATATCAAGCCGATGTAGCTCAGTTGGTCAGAGCTACTGATTTGTAATCAGTAGGTCGGGGGTTCGAATCCCTCCATCGGCTCTTAAATTAGTCGGCATTGTGTAAGTTATGAGAGAGAGTATTAGTAAGCTAAATACAAAATCTCAATGCTACAAAATGCCGACTGTTGTCTGAAAAGAGGGGAGATACTCAAGCGGCCAACGAGGACAGACTGTAAATCTGTTGACCTATGTCTTCACAGGTTCGAATCCTGTTCTCCCCACTTAGTTAATGAGAATTTGAATATTGTCGCTGCGTAAGCAAATTGTTCTTTGATAAATTAATAAAATAAATATTTCCTTCAGAGGAATGTACTACGTTTAAATTTGGAATGTTTGCATTTTTAAGAATGAAAAATTAGGCTGAGCTGCTTACTTTCAAAAAGTAGAAAGTATAAATTCAGCTTTAAAATATTAAGCGGAAGTAGCTCATTTGGTAGAGCATCAGCCTTCCAAGCTGAGGGTGGCCGGTTCGAGCCCGGTCTTCCGCTCTAAAGAACAAAAATTACCATAATTCTCTAAAAACGGAATTATAAAAATTTTAACCTTGAAATTCAATGAGTTTTTGTAATTTCACGGTCCATTAAATTGTACAGTGACCTTGAAGATTAGTTAATCAGATTGTCTCGATTAGCCAATGTAGCTCAGATGGTAGAGCACATCCTTGGTAGGGATGAGGTCACCAGTTCGATTCTGGTCATTGGCTCAAACCTAAGAAACATTAAATTATAACAACATAACACCTTTAATAAAATGGCAAAAGAGAAATTTGATCGTTCCAAACCACACGTAAATATCGGTACGATCGGTCACGTCGATCACGGTAAGACCACTCTGACTGCTGCAATTACCAACGTACTTGCTCAATCAGGTCTTGCTGAAAAGAGGGATTTCGCCTCTATTGACAACGCTCCTGAAGAAAAAGAGCGTGGTATCACTATCAACACTTCTCACGTTGAGTACCAAACCAAAACCCGTCACTATGCTCACGTTGACTGTCCAGGTCACGCTGATTATGTGAAGAACATGGTTACAGGTGCTGCTCAAATGGATGGTGCAATTCTAGTTGTTGCTGCTACTGATGGCCCTATGCCTCAAACGCGTGAGCATATCTTGCTCGCACGTCAGGTTGGTGTTCCAAAGGTTGTTGTTTTCATGAACAAAGTAGATATGGTGGACGACGTTGAGTTATTAGACCTTGTTGAAATGGAAATTCGTGAATTACTATCTTTTTACGATTATGATGGAGATAATACTCCCGTTATCCGTGGTTCTGCATTAGGTGGATTAAACCTTGATGCTACTTGGACGCCTAAAATCCTTGAATTGATGGAAGCTGTGGATACTTTTATTCCAATTCCTCCACGTATGATTGATCTGCCTTTCCTTATGCCTGTTGAAGATGTATTCTCGATCACTGGTCGTGGTACAGTAGCTACTGGTCGTATCGAAAGAGGAGTTATTAACTCAAACGATTCTGTTGAAATCATCGGAATGCAAACAGCGAAATTGACCTCTACTGTTACAGGCGTTGAGATGTTTCGCAAGATTCTTGATCGTGGTGAAGCTGGTGATAACGTTGGCCTTTTATTACGTGGTATAGAAAAGACTGATATCCGTCGTGGAATGGTTGTAGCTAAGCCAGGTTCAATAACTCCACATACTAAATTCAAAGCTGAAATTTATGTTTTGAAGAAAGAAGAAGGTGGTCGTCACACTCCGTTCCATCAAAAATATCGTCCTCAGTTTTACATGCGTACAACTGATGTAACAGGCGAAATCACACTTCCAGAAGGACGTGAAATGGTAATGCCAGGTGATAACGTAACAATCACTGTTGAATTGATTCAGCCAGTTGCTATGGATAAAGGTCTACGTTTCGCAATCCGCGAAGGTGGTCGTACTGTAGGTGCAGGTCAGGTAACTGAAATTTTAGCATAATTAAATAATATTCAAATAGTTAGTCTTAACTTATAGTTGGGACTAACTATTTTAAAGTTTAGGGTTCAAAGTTCAATGAACAGTATTTTAAATTTATTTAAAATACCTCATCGAACCTTGAACTTTGGACTAATATCAGGTTTCGCTTGAAGAAGTAAAAAAATGTCGTAGCTATCGGGAGGTAGAGTTAGCTACAACAAAAGTGAATATTAAAAATAAACGGGTGTAGCTCAATTGGTAGAGTAGCGGTCTCCAAAACCGTTGGCTGGGAGTTCGAGTCTCTCCACCCGTGCGTCCATCAACGGAATACATTAATAATTATCCTTGAAAAGATTATGGAAAAGATCAGATTATATTTAGCAGATTCTTATAATGAATTGATGCACAAGGTGTCATGGCCAGCGTGGAGCGAACTGCAAAGTAGCGCTATCGTTGTGCTTATTGCTACACTTATCTTTGGATTGGTAATATTCTTTATTGATTTTCTTTTCCAAGGAACTTTAAATATTATTTATAACCTTTTTGCATAATCCTGTCATGTCTGAAATCATCACCGGAGGCAAAAAATGGTATGTAATACGTGCTATATCTGGGCAAGAGAAAAAGGTAAAACAATATCTCGAGTCTGAAATTATACGCGCTGGTTTGCAAACCCATATTGCACAAGTACTCATCCCAATGGAAAAGTACTATCAAATAAAAGAAGGAAAAAAAGTTAGCAAGGAGCGCAGCTTTTATCCAGGATATATTTTGATTGAAGCAGAATTAGTAGGAGAAATTACGCACGTGATCGAAAGTACGACAGGGGTAATCGGATTTTTAGGTGCTAAAGGCGCCCCTCCAGCTCCACTTCGAATTTCTGAAGTCAATAGAATACTTGGTAAAGTTGACGAATTAGCAGATAGTGAAGAGATTATAAACATCCCATTTGTTATTGGGGAAACAGTAAAAGTTGTTGATGGACCTTTTAACAGCTTCTCAGGAGTAATTGAAGAGGTGAATGAAGAAAAGAAAAAACTCAAGGTAATGGTGAAGATCTTCGGACGTAAAACACCTCTTGAGTTGAGTTATATGCAAGTAGAAAAAGAATCATAAAGTTCTTTTGCTTTCCCAAAGTTTTGTTCTATGTGCTTCCAACACTGGACAAAATGTAAAAGAAGGCAGAAGAATTCTTGATATAAACAAAAACAAATGGCAAAGGAAATAGGCGCACTTATTAAACTACAAGTAAAAGGCGGTGCTGCTAACCCTGCTCCTCCAATTGGTCCTGCATTAGGAGCGAAAGGAGTAAACATCATGGAATTCTGCAAGCAGTTCAATGCTCGCACCCAGGAAAGAGCCGGTCAGATACTGCCCGTTCAGATTACAGTTTACGTTGACAAATCATTCGAATTTGTCATCAAAACTCCACCAGTTTATAATCAACTGATGGACACTCTCAAAATTCAGAGCGGTTCGGCTGAACCTAATAGGAAAAAAGTCGGTACTGTCACTTGGGACCAAATTCGTACCATTGCTGAAGGTAAAATGCAGGATATGAACTGCTTTACTATTGAATCTGCCATGAAAATGGTAGCTGGATCAGCAAGAAGTGCAGGTATCAATGTTGATGGTGCAGCTCCTTGGGATAAGTAAAAAGTCAAACTAATCACAGCACCGGTACAGCGCTCGCTGCTTCCCGTTAAAAAACCGGTTCGCTGAAACAATCAAATTTAGATTCACACAATGGCTAACTTAACAAAGAACCAGAAGGTAGCTTACGCAAAAGTTGATGCTGACAAAGCATACACACTAGCGGAAGCTTCAAAGATGGTGAAAGAAATATCTTTCACAAAGTTCGATGCTTCTGTTGATTTGTCAGTGCGTTTAGGTGTTGATCCACGAAAAGCCAATCAAATGGTACGTGGTATCGTTACCCTTCCGCACGGAACAGGAAAAACAATACGTGTACTCGTATTGTGTACTCCCGACAAAGAGCAAGAAGCTAAAGATGCTGGCGCTGACTTCGTAGGTCTTGATGAATATATCCAAAAAATCGAAAGCGGTTGGACGGATGTTGATATCGTGATCACAATGCCTAGCGTTATGGCAAAAGTGGGTAAATTGGGTAAAATCCTTGGACCACGTAACCTTATGCCAAATCCTAAAACTGGCACCGTAACAAACGATGTTGGTAAGGCTGTAACAGAGGTGAAAGCGGGTAAAATCGACTTCAAAGTAGATAAAACAGGTATCATTCACGCTTCAATCGGAAAGGTATCATTTGACGCTGCTAAGTTGTTAGAAAACGCACAGGAATTACTTACTACTATCTCTAAGCTCAAACCATCGGCTGCAAAAGGTACTTACATGAGAAGTATCTCTATTAGCAGTACTATGAGCCCCGGAATTAATATCGACTCGAAGTCGGTAAACGGGTAATAATTATTATTAATCTCAATCAGCAAAATGACCAGAGAAGAAAAAAACCAGATCATTGATTCATTGGTAGAAACGTTGTCACAGTACAATAGTTTTTATATCACTGATATCTCTGCGCTGACTTCCGCAAAGACAAGTAAGCTGCGCCGATTATGCTTTAACAAGCAGGTTCAGTTGAAGGTTGCGAAAAATTCACTGATCCAAAAAGCATTAGATAGAATTGAAGGCGACTTCACTGATATGGTACCAACCCTTAAAGGGTTCTCGGCTATCATGACAGCTGAATTTCCAAATATTCCAGCTAAACTTATCAAGGAATTTCGCAAAGAGAGCGATAAACCAGTATTGAAGAGTGCAAGTATCGACGGTGGAATTTATGTTGGCGATAATCAATTAGATGCCCTTGCATCGTTGAAAACCAAAGAAGAACTTGTCGGAGATATTATTGGACTACTCCAATCACCAGCGCAAAATGTTATTTCAGGCCTCAAAGGTCAGGGAAGCAAAATCGCAGGAATCCTCAAAACTCTCGAAGAGCGTGCTGCTTAAAATTAAGCGCATAAAAACTCTTTATCAAACAAAAAAATTAATCATTCACTCGTATCCCCCCTTTAAAAAACAAATAAAATGGCAGACCTTAAATCGTTCGCAGAACAGTTAGTTAACTTAACTGTTAAAGAAGTTCAAGAACTTGCACAAATCCTTAAAGATGAGTATGGCATTGAGCCTGCTGCTGCAGCCGTAGCTATCGGTGGTGGTGGTGGTGCCGCTGCTCCAGTTGCTGAAGAGCAAACTGCATTCGACGTAATCCTTAAAGCAACGGGTCCTAATAAACTTGCTATCGTGAAACTTGTTAAAGATCTTACTGGTCTTGGCTTGAAAGAAGCGAAAGACTTAGTTGACGGTGCACCAAAAGCAGTAAAAGAAGGTGTTACTAAAGAAGAAGCAAATTCATTGAAGCAACAGTTAGTTGATGCTGGAGCTGAAGTAGATATCAAGTAATTGATTTACAAGTTTTAATAGACCTGTTCCATCCAAAAATGGAACAGGTCTATTCCCGTTTATAATCTGTTGTAAAAAACAGAAGTAAATGAATGGTTGTTTATAATTCAAAACCCCCTTCGCCTTGACTACTAAAACCAGTCTTTCTACCGAAAAGACTTCCAACAACCGTATCAATTTTGCCAAAAGCAAGCACCCCTTCCAGTACCCTGATTTTCTAGAGGTTCAGCTGAAGTCGTTTAAGGATTTCTTCCAGCTTGAAACAACGGCAGACAATCGTACGCAGGAAGGACTTTATAAGGTGTTCAGTGAAAACTTTCCAATTACTGATTCGCGCAATAACTTTGTGCTCGAATTCTTAGATTATTTCGTAGATCCACCCCGATATTCTATCGAAGAATGTATTGAACGTGGTCTAACGCATAGTGTTCCACTGAAAGCTAAATTAAAACTTTATTGTACTGACCCTGAGCACGAAGATTTCGAAACTATCGTGCAGGATGTTTATCTAGGAACAATTCCCTACATGACTCCTAAAGGAACTTTCGTTATCAATGGTGCGGAACGTGTTGTGGTATCTCAACTTCACCGTTCTCCAGGAGTGTTTTTTGGACAAAGCCGCCATGCTAATGGAACAAAATTGTATTCCGCTCGTGTTATTCCTTTCAAAGGATCATGGATCGAATTTGCAACGGATATCAATAACGTGATGTACGCTTACATCGATCGCAAAAAGAAATTTCCAGTAACTACTTTGCTTCGTGCAATTGGTTATCAAACAGACAAAGATATCCTTGAGATTTTCGGATTAGCTGACGAAGTAAAAGTTAGTAAAGCTGGATTAAAGAAGGTGGTCGGTCGTAAATTGGCTGCTCGTGTATTGAAGAGCTGGCTGGAAGATTTCGTTGATGAGGATACTGGTGAAGTCGTTTCTATTGAGCGTAACGAAGTTATTCTTGAACGTGAAACTGTGCTTCAAGATGAGCATATTGACATTATCGTTGATGCAGGTGTAAAATCGGTTATCCTTCATAAGGAAGACGCGAATACAAATGATTATGCGATTATTTACAATACGCTTCATAAAGATACCTCTAACTCTGAAAAAGAAGCGGTAGAACATATCTATCGTCAACTTAGAAATGCAGAGCCACCAGATGAAGAAACTGCACGCGGTATTATCGACAAATTGTTTTTCTCCGATAAACGCTATGATCTTGGTGAAGTAGGTCGTTATCGTATTAATCGCAAGCTTAAACTTGAAATTGACTCGAATACGAAGGTACTCACGAAAGAAGATATAATATCTATCATTAAATACCTGATCCAGCTGATTAATGCTAAGGCAGATGTTGATGATATTGATCACTTGAGTAATCGTCGTGTACGTACTGTTGGAGAACAACTTTACTCTCAGTTTGGAGTAGGTTTGGCTCGTATGGCGCGTACTATCCGTGAGCGTATGAACGTTCGCGATAACGAAGTTTTTACTCCTGCCGATCTTATTAATGCTAAAACACTGTCGAGCGTAATAAATTCCTTCTTTGGAACGAATCAGCTTAGTCAGTTTATGGATCAAACTAATCCCCTTGCAGAGATCACGCACAAGCGTCGACTCTCAGCACTTGGACCAGGTGGTCTTTCACGCGAAAGAGCAGGTTTCGAAGTACGTGACGTTCACTATACTCATTATGGACGTTTATGTACTATTGAAACTCCAGAAGGACCAAACATCGGTTTGATTTCATCACTTTGTGTATTCGCAAAAATCAATAATCTTGGTTTCATTTCAACACCTTATCGAAAAGTTGCTAATGGGCAAATCGATATGGATTCAGCACCGATTTATTTAACTGCTGAAGAAGAAGATACGATGGTTATTGCACAAGCAAATGCTGATGTTGATGAATCAGGATTATTCCACACGCAAAAAGTAAAAGCACGTTTCGAAGGAGATTTCCCAATTGTAGATCCAAAGGATATTCATTTGATGGATGTTGCACCGAATCAGATCGCTTCTATTGCTGCGTCATTGATTCCCTTCTTAGAACATGATGATGCAAACCGTGCCCTGATGGGATCGAACATGCAACGCCAAGCAGTTCCATTGCTTCGCCCTGAAGCACCTTATGTTGGAACAGGCTTGGAAGGTGATGTTGTTCGTGATAGTCGTGTGCTGATCAATGCAGAACATTCAGGAGTTGTTGAATATGTTGATGCAAATGAAATTCACATTCGCGGATATCGTAATGATGATGAGAAATTAGTAAGTTTTGAAGATGATTTAAAAATCTATCGCCTTACTAAATTCCAAAAAACAAACCAGAATACTTGTATCAATCTTAAGCCAATTGTTAAGAAAGGTGATAAGGTTAGAAAGGATCAAGTTCTATGCGAAGGGTATGCAACTCAAGGAGGAGAACTTGCTTTAGGTCGTAATATGAAAGTGGCTTTCATGCCATGGAAGGGAAATAACTTCGAGGATGCGATTGTAATTTCTGAACGTGTTGTGCGTGAAGATATTTTTACATCATTACACATCGATGAATATAGCCTTGAAGTGCGTGATACAAAACGAGGACTAGAAGAATTAACAGCTGATATTCCAAACGTTAGTGAAGAAGCTACTCGTGAATTAGATGAGAATGGCTTAATTCGAGTTGGTGCAGAAGTTACTGAAGGCGATATTCTGATTGGTAAAATCACACCAAAAGGTGAAACAGATCCTTCTCCAGAAGAGAAATTACTTCGCGCAATTTTTGGTGATAAAGCTGGTGATGTGAAAGATGCTTCTTTGAAAGTTCCGCCATCTGTTAAAGGTGTCGTAATAGATAAGAAATTATTTAGCCGTGCGATTAAGGATAAAAAAGCACGTGATGAAGAAAAATCAATCGTTGCTCGTTTCGATGGTGAGCAGGACAAAGAATTAGTAGAACTGAAAGGTAAACTGATTGATAAATTGTTCATGCTCGTGAGTGGAAAAACTTCACAAGGTGTAATGAATACTTTTAAAGAAGTAATCATTCCTAAAGGTTCGAAGTTCACACAAAAAATGTTGATTGATCTTGATTACAATAATATCAATCCAACAAAATGGACAACTGATAAGGACAAGAATGATATGATTACTCGTCTTCTCACGAATTATAACGTGAAGGCGAATGAGATTATAGCTTCTTATAAACGTAAAAAATTCCAGATTCAAATTGGTGATGAATTACCAACAGGAATTATGCAACTTGCTAAAGTATACATCGCTAAGAAACGTAAATTGAAAGTAGGTGATAAGATGGCAGGTCGTCACGGAAACAAGGGTATAGTTGCACGTATAGTACGTGACGAAGACATGCCTTATCTAGAAGATGGATCACCAGTAGATATCGTTCTTAATCCTCTTGGAGTACCTTCTCGTATGAACCTCGGTCAGATTTATGAGACTGTATTGGCTCTTGCGGCACAAAAATTAGGGTTGAAGTTTGCAACTCCGATTTTTGATGGTGCTACCATTGAAGAGATTGATAGTTATGTTACGAAAGCAGAATTGCCAAAATTCGGATCTACCTATCTTTATGATGGCGGTACTGGAGAACGATTTGATCAGCCGGCAACTGTAGGAATTATCTACATGCTTAAACTGGGTCACATGGTGGATGATAAGATGCATGCTCGTTCCATCGGACCCTATTCACTTATTACACAACAGCCTCTTGGTGGTAAAGCACAATTTGGAGGTCAGCGTTTTGGTGAGATGGAGGTTTGGGCCATTGAAGCATTTGGTGCAGCGAATATCCTTCAGGAATTACTTACCGTAAAATCTGATGATGTCTTAGGCCGTGCCAAAGCGTACGAATCGATTGTAAAGGGCGACAACATGCCTGTACCGGGAATTCCGGAATCATTCAACGTATTGTTGCATGAATTACAAGGTCTTTGTCTGAAAGTTACGCTCGACTAAGCAAAATAAATATAGGGGAGTGTCTCCTTTGATACTCCCTTTTTCTAATGTCCATTACATGATTGACTAATATTTAAGTCAAACCGAAAAAACACATGGCAGCGAAAAAAGAACAAAAGCTGAAAAGCAATTTTACGAAAATTACGATTAGTTTGGCAAGTCCTGAAAACATTCTTGAGCAATCAAGTGGTGAGGTACTGAAGCCTGAAACGATCAATTATCGTACTTATAAACCAGAACGTGATGGTCTCTTTTGTGAGCGCATCTTCGGACCGGTAAAAGATTGGGAATGTCATTGCGGGAAATACAAACGTATTCGCTACAAGGGAATCGTTTGTGATCGTTGCGGTGTTGAAGTAACAGAGAAAAAAGTGCGTCGTGAGCGTATGGGTCACATTACCCTTACTGTTCCTGTTGCGCATATCTGGTATTTCCGTTCATTACCAAATAAAATTGGATACCTTCTAGGGTTGCCAACAAAAAAACTTGACCTCATCATTTATTATGAGCGTTATGTAGTTATTCAAGCAGGTCTTAAAGCTGCTGACGGAATCAATTATCTTGATTTCTTAACTGAAGAAGAGTACTTGAATATTCTTGATGGTCTTCCAAAAGATAATCAACATCTTGATGATAAGGATCCGAATAAATTCATCGCTAAGATGGGTGCGGATGCATTGTATGATTTGTTGGCTCGTCTTGAATTAGATCAACAAAGTTATAATTTACGTTTCCAAGCTAGTACTGAAACTAGTCAGCAACGTAAAAATGAAGCATTAAAGCGTTTACAAGTTGTTGAAGCTTTCCGTCAGGCTAACACACATATTGAAAATCGTCCTGAGTGGATGATCGTGAAAGTTGTGCCAGTTATCCCACCGGAATTACGTCCACTCGTTCCATTGGATGGTGGTCGTTTTGCAACATCGGATTTGAACGATTTATACCGTCGTGTTATTATTCGTAATAATCGATTAAAGCGATTGATTGAAATCAAAGCGCCAGAAGTAATTCTTCGTAATGAGAAACGAATGCTTCAGGAAGCTGTTGATTCATTATTTGACAATAGCCGTAAAGTAAATGCAGTTAAGACTGAATCTAACCGTGCTCTGAAGTCATTATCTGACTCATTGAAAGGTAAGCAAGGTCGTTTCCGTCAAAACTTACTTGGAAAGCGTGTTGATTATTCAGCGCGTTCAGTAATTGTTGTAGGACCAGAATTGAAATTACATGAGTGCGGATTGCCTAAAGACATGGCAGCTGAACTTTTCAAACCATTTATCATTCGTAAGATGATAGAGCGCGGTGTTGTGAAGACAGTAAAAAGCGCAAAGAAAATAGTTGATCGAAAAGATGCAATCGTTTGGGATATTCTCGAGAATGTATTGAAAGGTCATCCAGTAATGTTGAACAGAGCTCCAACGCTTCACAGACTGGGGATTCAGGCTTTCCAACCGAAGTTGATCGAAGGAAAAGCGATTCAGTTGCACCCATTAGTTTGTACTGCGTTCAACGCCGATTTCGACGGTGATCAAATGGCTGTTCACGTTCCACTTGGAAATGCGGCTATCTTAGAAGCTCAAATGTTAATGCTTGCTGCACATAACATTTTGAATCCAGCAAATGGAGCACCTATCACAGTACCTTCTCAGGACATGGTTTTAGGACTTTACTACATCACTAAAGGCAAGAAATCAATTGACGGCTTGAAAGTGAAAGGTGAAGGAATTACATTCTATTCTTCGGAAGAAGTAATCATTGCATACAACGAACAACGTGTAGAATTACATGCGTGGATACGTGTAAAAGCCAATGTTCTTGAAGATGGAATTCTTGTAAATAAATTAATTGAAACTACTGTTGGTCGCGTTATTTTTAACGAAGTAGTACCAACACGTTCGGGATATATTAACGAATTACTTACGAAAAAATCATTACGCGAAATCATCGGTACCGTGTTGAAACAAACGGGTATTGCTGAGACAGCTAAGTTCCTTGATGATATCAAAGATCTTGGTTTCCGTATGGCATTCCGTGGAGGATTATCTTTCAACTTGAATGATGTAATTATCCCAGAAGAGAAAGAGAAATTCGTAAATAAAGCACACGAAGAAGTAGAGGAAGTAATGAATAATTATAACATGGGATTCATTACCAATAACGAGCGTTACAATCAGATTATTGATATCTGGAGTCGTACGAATTCGCGTTTGACAGATACATTGATGAAACAGTTATCTACTGACAAGCAAGGATTCAATGCGGTATACATGATGCTTGATTCAGGAGCTCGTGGTTCGAAAGAGCAAATTCGTCAGTTAGGTGGTATGAGAGGTTTGATGGCTAAGCCACAAAAATCTGGATCTACTGGTGGGGAGATTATCGAGAACCCGATCCTTTCGAACTTTAAAGAAGGTCTTTCGATCCTTGAGTATTTTATCTCTACTCACGGTGCTCGTAAAGGTCTTGCTGATACGGCATTGAAGACAGCTGATGCAGGTTACTTAACACGTCGTTTAGTGGATGTTGCACAAGATGTGATCATCAACCAACCAGACTGTGGTACGTTGCGTGGCTTATCGATGACGGCATTAAAGAATCAAGAAGAAATAGTAGAAAGTTTATATGACCGAATTTTAGGTCGCGTATCTGTACATAATGTTTACCATCCTCAAACGGGTACTTTACTTGTGAATTCAGGTGAAGAAATCAATGAAGATGTGGCATCAGCAATTGAAGAATCTCCAATCGAAATGGTAGAGATTCGTTCCGTTCTTACTTGTGAATCCAAGCAAGGTGTTTGTGCACTTTGTTATGGTAGAAATCTTGCTTCGGGCCGTATGGTTCAGCGAGGTGAAGCAGTAGGTGTTATTGCTGCTCAGTCGATTGGTGAGCCTGGAACACAGCTTACACTTCGTACATTCCACGTCGGTGGGGTTGCTGCGAAGGGTGCAACAGAATCAAAATTTGAAGCGAAGTTCCGCGGTATCCTTGAATTTGAAGAAGTACGTAGCTTAGTTCACGGTAAAAAAGGTGAAGAAGGTGAAGTAGTTATCGGACGTTCAGGTGAGATGCGTATCATCGATGAAAATACCAAAGCAATTCTTGCGACAAACAATATTCCTTACGGATCGAAGCTGTACAAGAAAGATGGTGAAATTGTTGAGAAAGGCCAACTTATTTGTGAGTGGGATCCTTACAATGCGGTAATCATTTCTGAGGTTTCAGGAAAGATCAGCTACGAGCATATTGAAGAAGGTGTTACCTACAAGGAAGAATCTGATGAGCAAACAGGCTTTAAGGAGAAAGTAGTTGTAGATAGCCGTGATAAAACAAAGATTCCAGTAATTAGAGTTGTGAGTGGTAAAGAAACGTTGAAAGCATACAACATGCCGGTAGGTGCTCACATCATGGTAAGCGAAGGAGATAAAATTGAATCAGGAGATATCATTGTAAAAATTCCTCGTCAATTAGGACGTACTGGTGATATTACTGGAGGACTTCCACGTGTAACGGAATTATTCGAAGCACGTAACCCGAGTAATCCAGCAGTTGTTTCTGAAATTGATGGAGTAGTAAGTTATGGTGGAATCAAACGTGGTAATCGCGAAATTGTGATTACGGCACGTGATGGTGAAATTAAAAAATATCTTGTTCCATTGAGTAAGCATATCCTTGTTCAGGATGGTGAC
>JANXSD010000128.1 GCA_025352785.1 Bacteroidota bacterium | reverse complement strand
CTAAAATAGTTTCCGGACGAACCGTTGCAATCGTTATGAATTCACCTTTATCAAATTTAGCTTGACGTGCATTCGCATCATCGTTATTATATGCTTCGTCTTTATCTACGATAACATAGCGAACATAATACAACTTCGATTGAACTTCTTTATGAATTACCTCTTCATCACTTACTGCGGTTAATCCAGCAGGATCCCAATTCACCATGCGCATTCCGCGATAGATGTATCCTTTTTTATGGAGATCAATAAAAACATCAATAACAGCTTCGCTTAAGTCATCTTCCATTGTAAATCGTGTACGTTCCCAATCGCAGGAAGCACCTAATTTTTTCAGTTGACTTAAAATTATTCCACCATATTTCTCTTTCCATTCCCATGCATAGCTAAGAAATTCTTCTCTACTGAGATCTGATTTTTTAATTCCTTTTTCACGGAGCATTGCAACTACTTTTGCTTCAGTAGCGATAGATGCGTGATCCGTTCCGGGCACCCAGCAAGCATTTTTGCCAAGCATTCTCGCTCTACGAATCAATACATCCTGAATCGTGTTATTAAGCATGTGTCCCATGTGCAAAACGCCCGTTACGTTAGGCGGAGGGATCAAGATTGTATAGGGTTCGCGCTCATCAGGCTCGGAGTGAAAATAGCCTTTGTTTATCCAATGGGGATACCATTTGGCTTCGGCTTCAACGGGGTTATAGGTCTTAGGGATTTCCATACTCTTAAAATAGGCTGCAAATATAGCCAAAAACTGCCCTCTCCGCTTCGCAATTTTATGTTGTTCTTAATGTGTTTTCGCCTATTTTTGGAAACAGCATTCACTATGAAATTTAACCTCACCACCCGTATTTTCCTTTGCATGTTGCTAGGAATCCTTGTAGGATATTTATACAGAGTTTTTTATCCTGATCCAGCTCATTATGAAAAGTTCGCAGATAACATTCAAATCCTCAGCGATATATTTTTGCGGTTGATAAAAATGATTATTGCGCCTCTCGTTTTTAGCACTTTAGTGGTTGGAGTTGCAAAAGTGGGCGACTTTAAAAGTGTAGGACGAATTGGTGTAAAAACTTTATTGTATTTTCAAGTTGCAACAATTCTGGCGTTGTCGTTGGGATTGATCATGGTAAATCTTTTTGAGCCAGGTACAGTGATGCATTTGCCTTTACCACCACAAGATGCCAGTACAGGATTAGCGAAAGCTGCACCCTCATTAAAAGAATTTATTAGTCATGTTATTCCGAAATCGGTTGTAGAAGCGATGGCGAATAATGAGATATTACCAATAGTAGTTTTTGCATTATTTTTTGGTGTTGCTGCCGCTTCATTAGGAGAAAAAGCAAAAAATATTGTGCATGCATTTGAAGGCATTTCACATATCATGTTTAAAGTAACAAATTATGTAATGTTGTTTGCACCGATAGGAGTTTTTGGTGCTATCGCTGCTGTTGTAGCAAAACAAGGAATAGGAATTATCGGCGCATACATTTATCTCATCGCATGTTTTTATGCAGGACTATTATTTTTTGGATTAGTAATTTTAGGATCGATATGTTACTCGTTAAAAATTCCGTTTATACGATTGCTGAAAAATATTAAAGAGCCCATCTTGTTAGCATTTTCAACAGCGTCGAGTGAATCTGCATTTCCGAAAACAATTGAAGCATTAGAAAAATTTGGATGTAGTACACGCATCATCAGTTTTGTATTACCATTAGGTTATTCATTTAACCTCGATGGTTCCATCATGTACATGACCTTCGCAACGGTATTTATCGCGCAAGCGTATGGAATAAATTTATCCTTGCAACAAGAAATTACCATGATGATGATGTTATTGGTAACAAGCAAGGGAATGGCAGGTGTTCCTCGGGCATCGCTTGTTGTTATCGCAGGAATGCTCTCTGCATTTAATATTCCCGAAGGTGGATTATTATTATTACTAGGCGTTGATCAACTACTGGATATGGGTCGTTCGGCAACAAACGTTATTGGAAATGCAGTTGCAACAGCGGTGGTGAGTAAGTGGGAGGGAGAGTTGAATTTGGAAGGGAGAGAGTAGGGGATTATTTTGGTAATAGATGAAGACTTAAAACAAAAAGTATTATATTTGATCTAGTTCATAAGATTCTATTTGTTGTGATGTAAAATCAAAATTTTATTTAAGTTGATATAATTGCTTTGGAGGTGGATTAATTTGAGGAGTTTTTTAAGAATTTATTATTTAGATTGAATTCAAATTTGTAAATGAATATAAAATATTGAACCTATAAAACCTTAAAACCATGAAAGCTATTTTATCAAAGTATGGATTTGTTGCTGTGTTAATGAAATTCCCGAATTAAAAAAATACCTTGAAGAAGAGCAACATTTGCCGGGAATTCCTACTGCTAATGATATTGAAAAAGAAGGAATGAATATGGGGCAACTTTTAAATACCTCTTATGAAAAAATTGAGGTTTTAACATTATATATCATTCAATTAGAATCGCGAATAACGGCATTGGAAAATAATAAAAATAAGAATAGGAAATAATTTTTTATTTCTTATTTATTTTTTCATACATTAAATTAAATTCTTATGGGAAATAAAATTAGTTTACAAAAAAGATGTAATGGCATTGCTATGGTTATACTACTGGTTTTTGGGTTGAATTATAGTTTGAAGGCGCAGCAGTATTTTCAAAAATCATTTGCTTACAATACTAACATTGACCATGGTAATAGTTTAATAAGAACTTATGAGAACACTACTTATTTTACTGCTATTACGTATGATTCAACTCAATTTTCTAATCTAATTGTTGCCAAAACGGATTCACTTTTAAATATTCAATGGTCTAAATTGTTTCAAAAAGATTCAATTTCATTTTATGATAGTGAAATTGTTAATTTACCTGATTCTTCACTAATCGTAATAGTTAAAGCGAATGATCTTTTAGGTGTTTCTTTTGCTTTCATTTTTAAATTAAATTCATTTGGTGATACATTATGGACAAGTGAAATAAAAAAAAGTGGATATGATATTTTACTGAATAAATTAAATGTTAATGGTGACACTTTAATTATGCTAGGAACAATTGCGTCATCTTCAAATATAGATCAAGCAAAGGGTCTTGTCATATCAATAAATCTTAATGATGGTGAAATAATTTTTTCTACAGAATATAGTTTAGGCTCGTTCCTGAATACAAGATTCGAGAAAGGAATTCACACCATAATTAATAACATTAGAGCATATTTCATATTTGGTTTTGCATTGATCGATTCAGGAACCGTAAATAATGAATGTTTTATTTTAAAAATGAATGATGATTTATCAATTTCTTCTACATTACTATTAGCAGACTCTTGCGGACCTCCATACTCGGATATAATAACAACAGAAAATAATGATAAAATTTTATGCAAATTTACGAAAACGGAAGATTTTATTGGGTGGCCATATAATTGTTTTTTGGAATTTGATAACCAGTTAAATGTTAAATGGTTTAATAAATACATTGGAGGTGCGGGATATGCGCCTTTTAGATTTCCAAAATATATAGAATCCTCAAATAATATTATTACTAGTTTGGGAAGTAGAATCTATTTACTTGATAGTATTGGAAATGTTTTACAAGTTACCAAAAGCTATGACAACCCTTCAAATCCAAGTGAATTTGCACAATTAAACTCACTTGATATTTCAAACAATAAATTATCGTGGTTCGGGAATAGAATAACGGGTTCTGCAATGACTTCGGGTGATATTCTTTGTATCACTACAGACATACACGGAGTTGGATGTGTCAATTTATCAGCCCCAGCATTACAACCCTATCCGTTAACTCTTTTAACAAGTTATGATACAAGTATGACGGCCAACAATATATTACTAGATAAAATGGGTGGTTTTACAATTAATCCAATTATATTAACTGAATCATCAATATGCAACGTATCAGTTGAATTACAAAAGGTAAATTTTGAAAATATAATCCCATTTGCAGAACCTAACCCATCAAGTGGGACTTTCCACTTGAGTGGATTAAGTCCCAGTAATAATTATATTTATTATTTGTATAATAATATAGGAAGCATTATTGAAAATGGAATATTAAATGAAGAATTTAAAATTGATTTCTCTAAGGAGTCTGTTGGTTTTTATATTCTTCAATTGATTGATCAGAACAATAAATCTTGGAAAATAAAATTATTAAAACTTTAACTATGAGAACATTAATATTTACATTATTACTATTTATTACTTGTTCATTAAGAGGTCAGGATGTATTCAATCCCTATAAAGTGCCAAGTGCGACAACATTAATTCCAACTACTAATTGGGATATTCCAGTAAATGATATTAATGCAAATTTTAATCCCCAAAGAGATCATTACAATGGAGCTGCATATACAGGTGAATATCAAATTTATTTGGATAATCGATTTCCCTGGGGACAATATTTTACATCAGGTTTTAGTACAATTACTGTAACATATCAAATGGAAGTTGTTTCATTTCCATTTACTGTTCCTTGTGCTTTTCAAAGTGGCGGTTGCCCACCCTCAATTGTACTTAATAGAGAATTATTTATGCCAACTATTACTTATAATCCTACAACGAGATGTTGGGGGGACTTATCGAATAAATTACCTGATGACCTTATCATTGATAATGGATTTGGAGGAAATTTACAAACTCTAATTTCTGATGCATTCGTTAATAGACAATTGCATTTTAGTACATCAAATGCTAAACTACTACCTCACACAATAATCAAACATACTATTTGTGCTCATTGTGGCAATTCTACAGTTCATTCAACAATTATAGACTCCATTTCTTGGTACTATGACAACACAAGAGGTCGAATGCGATATTATCCATTTTGTACTAGTAATTGTCTTTACAACATGAAAGCTTGGGATATAGTTTTTCATCCAGAACTATTAAAAACTGATAATAATTATCCTTATGATTATCAGCTAAATGATTTGTTGCAATTTCCAACGCTCGACTATTTTCCTTACAATGAAATCAATAATCCTTCACCTTGTTCATTGACAGGAACCACCACTCCATCAGAGCATATAGATAAATTTAACACTGGCTTTTATAATTACAATTTTATCTATCCACCTTCTCAATCATTATTAAGTTGTCCGGCAAGGACAGAAAAGGGCGCATTAATAGCTGGCTATGATTGGCATACAGGATATCTAGATATTGATCAATTACAGGGCAGTTTACATCATTATTTCATCGATACAGATTTTGAATTAACGGATATCAATCCAATTGACAGAATAATTTTCAACCCAAGCGATGTAACTATAACTGCATCTGATTTGCATTTCCCATCTGGGTATACTTTCAAAACGATTAGAGG
>JANXSD010000105.1 GCA_025352785.1 Bacteroidota bacterium | reverse complement strand
GAAGGAGCTTGTAAATCTTGTTCAATGAGTACTATGACCCTAAAAGCAGGAATTGAACAATCACTTTTAAAAGCTATTCCAGAAATAAAAAGTGTTGAAGCAGTAAGTTAATTTCAACTTAAATAAAAGCATGATGAATTGTTTTAACCATTCATTCAAAATCAATAGGTATTACTGAAAAGTCATTCATTCAAGTGTCATTTGGTTTCTTTAAATGTATGGATCTGAATTATCAGAACTATAAAATTGCAGGAATAATCGAGTACTTCTAATTGCGAAAAAAAATTTTATTATTTCCATTGGGCTAAATAAAATAAATTCCATTAAAAATTAAATCTGGCTGTAAATTTTTTACAACAGTAATATCAAATGAATTTATAATTTAGTATAACTGAAAATTCTCACAGGTTACTATGCTACAAATTTCATAATTTGTTTGTTCCGCTATTTACTCATTCAAAAACACTGAGTAATTATTTCATCCTCTGTAAGATGTATTTTTTTCATTTTGAGGATAGTTCTGGAAAAGTAATTGTAATGGATAATCCTTTGTTTTTTTCTGACTTTACTTCAAGCTTACCATTCAATTGTTCCGTTAATGTTTTAATTAAGGTGAGACCTAAACTTATTGGTTTTTCAAGATTAATTGCATCTGGAAAACCCAAACCATTATCTTCAATTTGCAGGAAAAAATATCCACCATTTTTATTGAAATGAATAATTATTTCACCGTTATCGCGACCTACAAAAGCATATTTAAATGCGTTTGTAAGTAATTCATTAATGATTAATCCGCATGGTACTGCTAAAGTAATTTCTAAATTATGTCTTTGCGCTTCATTTAAGATAGTTACTTTTATTTCAGGATTTGCAAAAGCATTTCTAATATGATTTGCTATTTCACTAATGTATAATCCGAAGTCTACTTGAGAAAAATTTCCATGTTCGTATAATTTTTCATGAACTAACGCCATGCCTTTCAATCTGCTTTGAGTATCTTTTATCATTGTACGATTTGCACTATCCTTTGTATATAATTGTTGCAATTGCAAAAGACTAGAAATTATAGACAAATTATTTTTCAAACGATGATGGATCTTAGAAAGCAATAATTCTTTTTCTTTTAGATTTTCTTGAATAAGTAATTCAGTACTTTTTTTATTTGTTACATCTCGTATTATAATACTGGTACGTTCCTCGCCTTTTGAGTCATAAAAAACATTTGATGAAATTTCTCCAGTAAACTCAGATCCATCTTTCCTAATTAAGGGTATTTCCCCTTTAAAAATGCCAAATTCTTTACGTTTTTCAATTGCATTTTGAATGAATGGATTTTTTGAATCCACAAGACCATTCCGTCCAATTTCACAAATTTCTTTTTCATCTCTTCCAAACATTTTACAAGCTTCCGGATTTGCAGAAAAAATTGTTCCATCTGGACATGTTAGTAGAATTGCTTCTCTACTATTTAAGAAAAGTGAATAGTATTTCTCACTACTTTCTTGGCTTTGCAATTTCGCTTCCTTGCATTCTGTTATATCCTGAACAACTCCTTGAATAGAAACTACATCACCATTGGGATTGAGATTAACTTTACCTCGTCCAAAAACATATTTAATATCGCCAGTAGACATTATTATACGGTGTACAATGTCATAATTTTCTTTTTTTGTAATTGCATTTTCCACCAGATTTTTTAGCTGAACTAAATCATTTGGATGCACAGAATTGAAATATGCATCATTCAATTGTACACCCTTTATTGAATTAGAAATACCAAAAATCGAATAGACTTCATCTGACCAAATAACTTCTTTAGTTTGAATATCATATTCAAAAGCGCCTACTTTTGCCAATTTACTTGCTTCATTTAAAATTCGTTGCATATTGCACGAATCTTCTTCTATCAATTTAAGCTCGGTAATATCTTTGATAGAAACATAAATACGTTTATTAATATCACTTGTTCTTTTAATTCTATCAACTTTTGCTTTAAAAAACAAAGTCTTATTTTCTATCAACATTGAATATTCAAAACTATGTGGTTTTCCAGTTTCTAAAACCACTTTTACAGCTTCAAAATATTGATTACTTGTTTCCTCACCAAGAACTTCACTTATTTTTTTTCCTAAAAAATCTTCTTTGGGGATTGCTAATCGTGTTTCATCATTTGTCCATACATTTTTAAACTTTCCGCCTTCGCACATTTCAAAAACAAGATCATCAATAGAAGAAATTATAGCAGCAAGTTCTTTTTGATTTTCAAGCAAAATTTGTTCTGCTTCTTTTTGGATTTGAATATCATAAATTGCTCCATACGAAGTAAAGGAGCCATCATCATTTTTGAAATGTTCTGCAGATAATTTAAGCCATTTTTCCCTTTTATTAATAAAATGAATTGCTCTAAATTCGCAATTCCATGGAGTAGAAGTTTTAATACTTAACATAAGGGAGTTACGCACAATTTCTATATCATCAATATGAATACAATTCCATATCAGATCATAATTTTTAATAAAATCTTCGGATTTAATACCCAGAAATTCAAATGACCTATCACTTACATAAGTAAATTTTCTCTCTCCTGAAAGTAAAGCTTTTGATTCATAAATTACACCAGGAATAAATTTACTTAATTCATGCAGTTGGTTTTGTTTGTATACTGCTTTATCAATTGCGTTTTGTCGATCTAAAAGCAATCCAGCTAATTTCACTCCTCTTTCAATTAATTCTAACTCGTTAGTTGTTAAGTCACGCGATTCATTTAAATAACTTCCTAATGTGCCAATTAATATTCCATGAGGATTAATGATGGGAATTGAAAAGCAAGCTCTAAAACCATTTAACAACGAGATATCGCGGTATGACTTCCACGACTCAGCTGAGACAATATCTTTCGTGAACGTTGGTTTACGATTAAATGCAGCAGCACCATAGCCGCCAACCGAAGGTCCAATTGGAATAGATGGAATTGCCAACAAATAAGAAGCGGAAATTCGAGGTGCACATTTCCATTTCAATTCATACTTTTGAGAATCAAGAACAGTTACATACGTTTTCAAAGAAGGAAATAAATCTTCAATTCCGCTCAATAATAAATATAGAGCATCATCAATTGATGAATTTTGCATTGCAAAACCTAAAACTTTACCCTCTAAACGATCAATATCTTCAATTAATTTTTTGTTAGTAATATCCTCAACCCAAAAAGTGACACCTTGTATTGTATTGTCTACACCTTTTATCGGGTTGGCAACAACATTATAAAAATACATTTTATCGAATTCTAAATTCAATTCGAGTGATGTTTCAATTCCCTTTAATGCATCATTTAAAATACTTATCCATTCCGACCGACGTTCTAATGGCAAAATATCGGATGCCATCATTCCTACTTCAAGGCTTTTATTAAAATATTTTTTTACAGCGAAATCATAGGCATCATTCCAAAGAATAAATCTTCCTTCTGTGGTAACAGTAAAAACATAATCACTGCTACTATTTAAAACAGATCTAAAGCCTATTTCTTTATTTCGAAATTTTGATTCAACACTTTTAACATCTGTTAAATTTTGTATACTTCCAGTAGCAAAGCCAGGTTGAAGTATTACAGCTTTTACTAAGACGGAATATTCAATTTTATCTAGTCCAATCACCCTATATTCAAATCGATCGGAATAATCAATTATCTCTTTATTCTTGAGTATTTCCATATAACGACTTTGAACGAATTCAATATCTTCTGGGTGAATAAACTTTTCAGAAAACTCTAAAAGCGTATGTTCTGTAGATACATTCTCAAAACCAATATATTTCAACATACTTATTATGTCGTCATCAAAAGTTATTTTAAGTGTTTCAATATCTAATTTCCAAATTCCAATTTGCTGAAACAACCTTGAATTACCTAAACTTGATGTTGCATTATTCGCAGCATTATTAAGAAACTCCATATTGTAAACCCTCCAAGATTTGAATTGTTAAGAAATAAATTATCCAGAAATAAATATAATAATAAAGAAGCGAATCGATTTATTTAATATCAGTTTTTATCAACAAATATTATTTTCATCCATAGATAATTTTAGTTCCTAAAAATTTATGGATAGTATCAACTGAAAAAACTACATTACAATATTTTTATGAGCAAATCTTCTTAAGATTTAAATTCCTCTTCTTAGTGGCAAAAGAGCTGCATTTACGTGCTGATGAATACGATCTAAGACATTCGATGTTTCGGCTCTTTCGAAAATTCTTCCTGTAATTTTTTCATACAACTCAATGTAACGATCACTAATTTCCTTCACAAAATCATCAGTAAATTCAGGTATTACCTGACCATCCAAACCTTGAAAATCATTTTTTATTAACCATTGACGTAGAAACTCTTTTGAAAGTTGTCGTTGAGGCAATCTCGCATTCTTTAATTCGAGGTAAGTATCTGCATAAAAATATCGCGATGAATCGGGGGTGTGAATCTCATCAATAACAAATATTTTTCCATTTACATGACCGAATTCATACTTCGTATCTACCAAAATTAATCCTTTCTCAGCAGCCAACAGGGAGCCTTTAGCGTAAAGTGCTCTCGAGTATTTTTCTAATTGTTCATAATCATCTTTCGAAACGATACCTTGCTTAATTATTTCTTCTCTTGAAATATCGAGATCATGTCCTTGATCACTTTTTGTAGTTGGAGTAATTAATGGTTCGGGAAATTTATCATTTTCTTGCATCCCTTCAGGCATTGACACGCCGCAAATGATTCGTTTCCCTGCTGTATATTCTCGCCAGGCATGTCCTGTTAGGTAGCCTCTTATTACAATTTCAACTTTATAAGGTTTGCATAAAATCCCTATTGTAACATTAGGATCAGCAACAAGTAAAACCCAATTTGGACAAATGTCTTTAGTAGCATCTAAAAAATAAGCCGCTAATTGATTTAGCACTTGCCCTTTGAAAGGAATTGGACGTGGCATAACAAAATCGAAAGCAGAAACGCGATCAGAAACAACCATTACCATTAATTTGTTATCAATCACATAGACATCCCGAACTTTCCCTTTGTAAATAGAGGTTAATCCTGAGAAATTAAAATTACTGGTTGTGATACATTCGGAATCACTGATAAGTTCAGACATGGCTCAAATAATTGGAATTGCAAATTTAGTCTTTCAAATGACCAAATCATAAAAACAAGCGTGCTGAATGATTATTTCTGTTCCAATTTACTTTTTGTATCAATAGGTATTTTAACTAGGGTATCATCATAAGCATAAATAATATCTCTTACCAAACGGTGACGTACAACATCTTGCGCATCTAAATGGATGAAACTTATGCCTTCGATATTTTTTAATAAGCGCGTTGCTTGCACCAATCCTGAAGGTTGATTACGAGGCAAATCGACTTGCGTGGTATCACCTGTAACAATAAATTTAGCAGAAGGTCCCATTCTTGTTAAAAACATTTTTAACTGATTCTCTGTTGCATTTTGAGCTTCATCTAAAATCACATACGCATTATCTAATGTCCTACCTCTCATAAAAGCAAGTGGAGCCACCTCAATAATCCCTGTTTCAATGAGTGTTTTAAGTTTTTCTCCGGGCACCATATCAAAAAGTGCGTCATAGAGCGGTCGTAAATAAGGATCGATCTTTTCTTTTAAATCACCTGGCAGAAAGCCCAAGTTTTCACCTGCTTCAACTGCTGGTCGTGTTAAAATAATTCGACGAATTTCACGATTTTTTAATGCTCGCACAGCTAGTGCTACGGCAGTATATGTTTTACCAGTTCCTGCAGGACCAATAGCAAAAACAATGTCGCTTTTTTCACTGGCTTCAACCATCTTTCTTTGATTAGCAGTTCGAGCTCTAACGATTAAACCATTAGGAGCAAAAACTAAAACATCGCTATTATCAATGGAAGTATTCCCTTTAGTTGTTTCGGAAATAGTAGTTCCGTTTCCATTCAACAAATAATCTACCTCTGTCGGTGTTAAAATTTCATTTTTCTTAAAGTGTGCAATAATTTTATGAATCTTTTCTTTAAGAGAATTTATCAAGGTTTCATCACCAATTAATTTTAACTCGTGACCTCGAGAAATAATTTTTATAGTAGGGAACTTTCTCCGTATAACTTCTAAGTTTGCATCGTTTACTCCAAAAAACTCTACAGGATTAGTAAACTCGATGGGTATTATGATTTCTTTCAAATGCGATTTTGTTTCTTTGGAATATGTTTAACGAAGTAAATGTAAGTATTGTTCATTAAATATGATGATAAAATTAAATAACAAATGAATAAAATAATACAAAATAAATATTATTTGCATGAATGGTAAAGATGATAAATGAAAATCTTTTAGGATGGTTTAACAAACCTCACTCTAAAACAGAAATTAATGACTTAGTTTTACTACTCCATAACGAAGAGAATGCCCTCCTTTTTCTATTAAAAGTTATTAATAAGGCAGAAAAAAATCATGCCATGAGAATTTCTTGGGTATTGCAAAGTTGGGCTGAAAAAAACCAACATCTAACATTATTACATATTCACAAAATAATGAAACTATTAGAGGAAAGTAATAATGATACTATTTTGAGGAACTTTTTGGGAATTTTTATAGATGCTTGTATACCCATTAAATTAGAGGGAAGAATTACCCACCTTTGTTGCAAATTGTTAGGAGACCACCATCGACCTGTAGCAGTTCATCCGAATTCATTGACTCTACTCCTACCAATTTCACATAAGTATCCTCTGATTAGGAATGAAATCAAAATACTCATTAAAGACCATCCAAATTCTCTAAAAGCATCTTTCCAAGTTAGAATCAAACGATTTCAATATTAGAAGTCAAATCTCGTTCTAGCTGAATATCTTTGTAGCATTCTTAAAAGGACAAATTAAGTTTTGATAGGAGGCGTTAAACAAACTTAATACTTAAAAAAATGCCGAGTGATGTTTACAAAAAGTACTACTTTTTAATGGAAACTAAAAAAGGAGAGCAGAACAATTACTACATAAAATTCAAAATAAATCAAAATATTTACTTCATGAAACATTTTAGAACATTCTTTGCATTAATATTTCTTACGATTATTTTCTCTACAATGGAATCAAGAGCGCAAAGCAAAAAAAATTCATTTCTAATCGTAAAATACCAAGAAGGAGTTTATTTTAATTCATTTGCATTTATCAATCAAACACCTTCATTATTAAAGAATCAATTAATCATAGGATCAATAGTAGCAAACAGCATTCGTTCATGGAGTAAATCTGATAGTTTATTTTTTAAAGAAAGTGATGGAGTAAAAAAATCAAAGGCGAAAGATAATATATGGGGATTCTATGAAAATGGCGATTTATATATCACGCACAACGGCAGCCCTTATAAGGTAAATACCATAGGAATGATAAGCTTATTTAATGAAACCTTTACTATGATAAAAGCCCCAAATGCGCCTGTTGCACTTGATCAAACAAAAGAATCTAAGCTTTATTTTTCAGATTTATCTAATGGACAAATTTACGAATATTCTGTTGAGTCTTTAAAACAATTTTTGAAATTTAAAGACGAAACGATATACAATCAATTTATGTCTTATAAAAGCAATAAAAAACGTCGGGAAATGATGTATCATTGTATTGAACTTTACAACGACACTCACCCATTATTTAGTTAATAATAAATTGAAGATTCTCGTAATCCAAACAGCTTTTATTGGTGATGTAATACTTGCAACACCATTATTAGAATCATTGTATCGTCATCATCCAGATTGGCAAATTGACCTATTAGTTAGGAAGGGTAATGAGCAATTACTTAATAATTTTTTAGGTATTCGTAAAGTTTATATTTGGGATAAAAAAAATAATAAAACTAGAAATCTTCTACGTGTATTAAAAGAAATTCGAATTGAAAAATATGATGAAGTTATTAATTTGCAACGTTTTTTCTCTACGGGTTTGCTCACAGTATTCAGTGGAGCAAAAGTAAAGACTGGTTTCGATAAAAATCCATTAGCTTATTTTTTTGACAATATAATTAAACATGAAATTGGATTTAATAAAAAAGCTCATGAAGTTGAACGCAATCTATTATTAATTCAACACTTGCAAGGTGATGAGTTTGTAAGACCCATACTTTATCCGTCACCATCTGATAATAACATTACATCTTCCTATAAGTTGCTCCCTTATTATTGTTTAGCTCCAACTTCGGTTTGGTTTACGAAACAAATGCCTGCGGAGAAATGGGTTCAATTAATTCAAGAAACGGAAAGAATAAATGATCAAGACTTTAAAATTTATTTGATTGGAGCTGCTACCGATAAAGATATTTGTGAAATGATCATTCGAGATTCTGGCAGTAAAAAATGTATTAATCTAGCGGGGAATTTTAGTTTATTACAGACTGCCTCATTAATGAAAGATGCAATAATGAATTATGTAAATGATTCTGCTCCAATGCATATTGCTTCAGCTATGAATGCACCAGTAACAGCATTTTACTGTAGCACTATTCCGGAATTTGGATTTGGACCCTTATCAGATATAAAAAAAATAATAGAGATTGAAACAAAATTAAATTGCAGACCATGTGGATTGCACGGTTATAGAGAATGCCCGTTGGGTCATTTTCGTTGTGGCAAAGAGATTCCAGTCTCGAAGTCAGTTGTAAAAATACATTTATGAAGGATGCAAATTATTGGATTGAACATTTATCACTGATACAACACCCTGAAGGCGGATATTACAATGAAACAATCCTTTCAAGGGATTTAACATTAATTAACAAGAACAGCTTATCATTACGTATCTTTGAGTAATATAAAACTTGAATCATGGATCGCAAATCAAATACAATGTTATCATTTGTTCTTGGAGCTGCAGTTGGAGCTGCAATTGGGTACTTACTAGCGAGTGGAAAAGCGGATGAACTCAAAGAAGAATTGCAAGAAACTGCTTCTAAAATTAAAAATGAAATTGACAAACAAATTGAAAGAGGTAAAGAGCTTGTTGATGAAATTCGAAATAAGGCAGAGCAGACATTCAAGCAATCTTAAATTTATTCCAAAAATCGATGATGAACGAACAAAGTTTTGGCACTTACGCTAAAGAATTTAAAAAAGATATTTCTACCTATATCGAGTTACGTCTTGAATATACAAAGCTGCTTGCTTATGAAAAAGTCGCAAAAGTATCTGCGGTTAGTTTATCATTTGTGGTAATATTATTCTTTGCTTTTTTTGCGTTTTTCTTTTTGTCATTTGCTGGTGGTTATTATATAGGCACAATAACTGGAAATAATGCATTAGGTTTTGGAATTATAAGTTTAGTTTACATAGTGTTACTTGTTGTAGTTTTGGCATTACGTAAAACATATTTTGAAAAAGTAATTATTGAAAAGATTGTTGATGTTTTAATGGAAGAAGATGAATCAAATTAAGACAAGTAAGTTGGAAGAACTACATTCTGCACAACATAAACTTAAAGCCGAATTAAAAGTACATGAGGAAAGACTTAATGATAAAATGGAATTCCTAGAAAGCAATTTTGGCTCGATGATGCTAAATTCTGTTTTACCATTTAATGCAGAAGAAAGAGCTAAAGCTTATGGAATAATGGATCAAGTAAATAATTTTATTTTTAAAATTATTCCTGGTAAAAATGATGAAGTAAAAAATGAACGATATTCTGGAACATTAAAATCCATACAAATGGTTGTTGCTGGAATTGTGTTTAAATATTTAAAAAAGTTTTTTTAATTTATTTCACAAAATACTTAAAATTATTATACGAATTTATTGGGAGAATAACCACGAAAAATGCAAAGTTATTGATGGTATAAATATTTATAATAGCATCATAAATTTCCAAATCGCTCACACCAATCTACACATAATAAAATCGTATAATACTTTCTTATCTAAAATAAACTATTAGAATCCAAACAATTTAAATCCGTTACGTTCACAGTGCCGAATTGCACTTGGATTTTTATTCCATATTCCTAGCACTATGATATTAAACTCTCACTATGCTGCAAATAGAAGAGTTTCATTAATCTAAATAGAACCTAGTGATAGATTTTGAAACTCCTTTTAGGCATATAATAAATTGGTTTATTGAAACCAAAACCTTTTGGCTGAGAATATATTTCGAGGTTGAGGTTGCCAGCAAATTTATTTTCGATGGAACAAAAAACGGTAAATAATTGGATTAATGAAATTATAAATCAATGTTAATCAATTATTTAAATAATATTAAATTACATGTTTAAACATCTAATTTAATTTCCATACCTTTGTATTATAAAAAAACTGATATCATGAAAAAAATAGTTTTAAGTTTATTAGCGTGCACATTTGCACTAGCTTCTTCAGCACAAACAAATTGGAATGTGGACAATACCCATTCTAACGTAAATTTTGTTGTAACACATTTAGTTGTATCTGAAGTACAAGGTTCTTTTAAAACCTACGAAGGGAAAGTAACTTCTCCATCGCCAGATTTCAACAATGCACAAATTACATTTAGTGTAGATGTGAATAGTGTAAATACAGAAAATGAGATGCGTGATAAGCATTTAAAATCTGATGATTTTTTCAATGCTGAAAAATATCCTACTATGAACTTTAAGAGTGTAACTTTCAAAAAAGTAGATGCCAAAAATTATAAATTAGAAGGTGATTTGACAATTCGTTCAGTTACTAATCGAGTTAAATTTGATGTTACTTACGGTGGAACCACAGGTGATGGATATGGAAATACGAAAGCTGGCTTTCAAGTAAAAGGAACTATTAATCGTAAAGATTATGGTTTATTATGGAGCAAAACTACAGAAGCCGGTGGGTTAGTAGTTAGCGATGAAGTTTCGATTGCAATAAACCTAGAATTGGTTCAAGCAAAATAATTTTTAAGAGCCCCGTCTTCAGCGGGGCTCTTAAATTTCAACATGAAACGTATCTTAGCTGTACAAAATACGATCATGGGAAAGCCAATAGAAGAGGAAATATTTCAGAAGAAATTCAGAAATAGTTTCCACAAAATACAATTGAACATCCTTTTTACAGCTAGTTGGATTGAGAGCCAACATTTGGCCGTATTTAAAAAATACACTATCTCACCACAGCAATATAATGTTTTGAGAATCTTGCGTGGCTCGAATCCTTTACCATGCTCCATACAGATAATTCGAAGTAGAATGCTGGATAAGATGAGCGATACTTCGCGAATTGTTGTTCGTTTACAAAAAATTGGATTGATAACACGAACTACTAACCTTAAAGACCGAAGAAGTGCACAAGTTTCGATCACGCTTAAAGGCCTAACTTTATTACGTGACATGGATCCTGAAGAAAGTAATTTTGACAATCTTGCCTCAAATCTTTCAAATGATGAAGCGGATCAATTATCGTTTTTATTAGATAAGCTTCGGGATTGAATTTCGTTCAATTATGGTTGAAATTTCCTTTTTTCATTTCGGAGTGGCTCAATGTCACAAATTAATCCAAATTCACATCAAAATTTTTATAGTGTCGTTTTATAGACCTAAAATTAGGCTGTTTTGTTAATATTTAGACCTATATATTTAGTTGGGAACCTGAAAAATTAAAACAATACCTTCTTCGGAAGTAATACATTATTGCTAATAATTTAAACTTAATTAAAACACGAATCAAAAAAATCGAAAATATTTTTTGCCATTTATGCAAAATGAAGTAATATATAGACTTCTAATCTTCATATTCAAGAACAAAATTATAATTAATCTTGCATTTAACACCTTGAACAATTAGTAATAGATGATCGTTGAATAACATGAATAATAAATTGAAGGTTCAATGTTAAGTTTTAAAAAATTAATTCTTTTTATATCTTTTGTAAGTATCTGCAATTGTTTACTTGCCCAGCAATGCTTTACTTGTGGAAGTGGAAACAATGGCGTTTTTCACGCAACGGCAGACACTATTTTATTAGGTGGTGTTTATGATTTCAAAAGTTTTATTGTCGACCCAAACGTAGAGGTAAAAGTTATTGGTAGTAAACCATTAATTATTAGATCTAAGGATGCTATTTTAATTAAGGGAACAATAAATGCCAGCGGCGGAAAAGGAACAAACGGAAATTCAGGAAATAATGCAGGGAAAGGAGGGCAAGCTGTTGGAGGAGGTTTTGATGGAGGAAATGGAGTTTTCAATTCATCCACTTCTACAAATGGAAATAAAGGAAACGGTAATGGCTCAGGCGGTTTTGGGGTCAACCTAAGCGGAGGCGGAGGGGGTGGTTATGCTAATTTTGGATTCAATGCATTTTTATTATGGGGATTAGGAGGAAAATCGTATGGAGATTCTTCATTGCAAATAATTTATGGAGGTTCGGGTGGCGGTAGTGGCTCAGGTGGCTATAATCGATCTTCAGGAGGTGGAGGTGCTGGAGGTGGCGTAATTCAAATGAGTTCATGTGAAGAAATTACTATTACTTTATCAGGATCAATTTTATGCAATGGTGGAGACGGTGGTTCTGATGGTATGAGCAATTGTGGTGCAGGTGGCGGTGGTTCTGGAGGCACCATATTTTTATCTGCTGCAACAATAACAATCAGAGGTAAAGTAAATGCTACTGGTGGTAATGGAGGAGTTTCAATTTTAAATACGCCACAATTGAATGGAAATGGAGGAAAAGGGGCTGATGGTAGAGTTCGAATAGATGTATTTGATGCAGATTTTACAGGTAAAATAACTCCTGCAATTGGATATTCAAAAATTCCATTTATTGCACAAATATTTAGAACACTAGATGTTAAATGTTTTGGATCAAATGACGGCTATGCTAAGGTAAGAAATAGAGGTGGCGAGTATCCCATATCTTATCAATGGTCGAACGGAACTAATGCAAATGAAATTAAAGATATTAAAGCAGGAACCTATACAGTAACTGTTACGGAAGCAACGGGATGTTGGCAAAAAATAATTACAACAATTAATCAGCCTTCAGAAATTAAACCAATTGTTTCAGTGGACAAACCCACCTGTTCGAACACAAATGATGGAGTAATTTTAGCCGGAGCAAATGGTGGCACGCCTTATTCGTGTACAAGAAATTTAACATCATCAAACACATTTTCAAACGACAAAGCTGCTGGAGTTATGTTTGATATTAATACAAAAAAAGCAATCAATGTAAATAAGTTTGCTGTAAACATTAAAAATAATTTGTTAAATGAAATTACAATTTGGTATAAGCAAAATTCATATCGCGGATATGAAAATAATAGTTCCGCATGGATTAATTTAGGAATCTATAACATACAGAGTCTTGGTATAAATCGTATTTCCGATATTAAATTAAATCAATTATTAAAACTTGGCGAGGGTACCTATTCCTTTTACATCTCGAATAAGAATGGAGATTTAGGGACGATTAAATCTTCTTCATTAGGTTCGAAGTATATATTTGACCATGCTCTTACGCAGTTCGAAGGAATTGGAAGAACTATCGGTAGTATACCATTTCAATCAGGAATTATTCCAGCTATCTATTTTACTGGTCATATTAATTATACCATTGCAAGTAATAATAATGAACAATACGAATATACTTGGGGAAGTACTTTGTCGTCGAAGGAATTAAAAGATCAACCTGCTGGAAGCTATAATTTAACAATTGCCGATGCTCTCGGATGTGAAGAGAATGCGAAAATTTTAATGCCTACTCCCAATGCCATTGATGTACAAACCATATTAAAAAAATCTCCAAATTGTTTTAATGATCAAAATGGCGAAATTGAAGTCTCATCCTCCGGCGGCAATCTTAATAAAACGATAGTTACCTCCTACTTAAACGATAAAAAAGTAAATGGTATCATGTTTAATGTAACAGCATTAAAACCTTTACAATTGAATAAAATTAAACTTACCATAAAGGATTCCTTAAAAATTTCAATTTGGATTAAGCAAGGATCCTATATTGGTTTTGAAAACAATTCAAACTCATGGACAAATTTAGGAAGCTATATATTACAATCAGCTTTTAATTCATTACCCATCGAAATAGCATTAAACAATATAAATTTAAGTGCTGGAAAATGGTCACTCTACTTATATACTGACAATGGAAATTTAAATACATTGGGAAATAATACGGCAGGAAATATATCGGAATCAAATTCTGATTTACTAATTAATAAAGGTGTTAAACGAATAAGTAATGGTAATCCATTTAATTCTACTGGTTCTACTATAATACAATTTAGTGGTGGTATAGAATATTCATTACAAAGTTCGAATGTATATTCTTATTTATGGAATACTGGAAGTCAAAGCAATGGTATTAATAATTTAAAATCAGGAGTATATTCCTTGATAGTTACAGATATTGGAGGATGTTCTCAAGCAGAACAATATGCTATACATAATCCTCCTCCTATAAGTCATATTGCGAATATATTAAATGAAACTGATTTTACATCAAACGCAATCGCATCTGTAATTCCTCAAGGTGGTACTTCTCCGTATTATGTTTATTGGCCTACTCTAGAAAAAAATGGCCCAACGATTTCAAATATAAGTGCTGGAGATTATCCTTTTTTAATTGTAGATGCAAATGGTTGTCGTGGATACGATACCCTTTCAATTGCACGAACACTTTCACCAATTCCCGAAACAGGAGTGTTAGTGGTTGTACCAAATCCAACAAGAAATCATATTAAATTAGGTAAAGAAGTTGTTGGTATGGATCTTTGTACCGTAAAGTTTTTTGATGTTGCGGGCAGATTGATTTACAAAACTTCTACGAGTATAAATGCACTAATGAATGAAGGATTAAATTTACAAAATCTTAGTGATGGCGTATATACTTTTTCTGTTGAAGATGTGGATCAATTATTCACGACCAAGCTCATGGTTATTCGTTAATTTTATTGATAGCAGTTGTGCACTAAAAAAATATCTCTATTTTTAGAGAATGTTTAAATTAATCATAAAGCAGCGATATCATTTACTATTTATCCATTTTATTATATTCTTATTTTTCATACCAAAAATTGCAAAGGCACACGATGAAAGTGAAATTGATGTATTAAAATATGTAATTCAAGTAACGGAATTAAATATTAAAACCAATTCAATAACAGCAAATTCAATTGTTACGTTAAGAGTGACATCAGCAAACGTAAAACAAATTCACCTATCGCTATTTTCATTAAGAGTAGATTCAATAAAAATTCATGATTTATTTACCAAATACAGTTATGATGGGAATGACATTTCAATCAGCCCAACTTATAAACTAAATAGTGGTGATACCTTAACGTATCAAATTTTTTATCATGGACATCCACAAAAAGATATTACAGGGTGGGGTGGATTTTATTTTTCCGATGAGTATGCTTTTAATTTAGGAATAGGTTTCGGGAGCACTTCTCATCCCAATGGAAAAAATTGGTTTCCATGTAATGATACTTTTAATGACAAAGCATATTTCGATTTCAGTATAACGACATCATCTGAATCAAGAGCCATCTGTAATGGAATTTTAACTTCGCAACAATTTAATAATGATGGAACTATTATTTGGAATTGGAAAATGAATCAAAAAATTCCACCTTATTTGGCCTGCATTGTCATAGGTCCTTTTTATATCATACACGAAACCTCAAATGGGATTCCAGTAGAAATCGCTTGTATAGCGCAGGATAGTGAACTTGTAAAAAATAGCTTTAAACACCTTGATATTATACTTGCGAATTACATTTCAATGTATGGCCCTTACCCTTTTGACAAAGTAGGATTTACATTAGTTCCATTTAATTTGGGAGCGATGGAGCATGCAAGTAGTATTACTCTTGGCAAGGATTTTATAGATGGAACATTGGAAAATGAAACCTTATGGGCACATGAGTTATCACACATGTGGTGGGGTGATGAAGTAACTTGTTTGGCGGAACGCGAAATTTGGTTGAACGAAGGATTTGCGAGTTATAATGAAGCATTGACGATCAAAAAATTATATGGTGAAGAAAAATATAATGTATGGATAAGACAAAATCATCGAAGAGCGCTTCAATTTTCACACATTATTGATAAAGGTTATTTTGCTATAGATGCAATACCACATAGCCATACTTATGGGACAACAGTTTATAGTAAAGCGCCAGATATTATACATTCACTTCAAGTATTATTAGGGGACTCTTCATTTTACAATGGCTGCAAAAATTATTTATTAAAACATAAGTATGGCAACGCTACAAGTAATGATTTAAGCAATGACCTTACAGCATCATCTGGAATTAATACACAACAATTTTTTAATGACTGGATATCTACACCCGGTTACCCGCTTTTCTCCATTGATTCGATAAGCAATAAAAATTCGAATTACACAATTTACACACGTCAACGATCGAAAGGGAATTCACATATCTATAAAACTACAATAGATTTATTTGCGACAGATGGAATACAAGATACAATAATCAAAATCTATATTGACGAATTTACAACTATTTTTCATTGTTCTATTCCATTTGAAGTAAGGTGGTTCCTACTTGATAAAGATGCAAAAGTAGCGATGGCGCTTTCAGCATTTACTTCTATGATAACTCATGTTGGTGAATATCCATTTCTAGAAACTAATGTTTCCTTAAATGTAACGAATGTTGGCAACGATTCAACTAATTTGCGTGTTGAATTAAATTGGATTAAGCCAGATGGATTTAAGCATCCTAACGATAAAATTCAATTAAGTGATTCGCATTATTGGAAAATTGATGGAATTATGGCAACGGGTTTTTCAGCGAAAGCAACGTTTGAATACAATGGCACTACGAGCTTAATAGATGGTTATCTTGATAACAATTTAATAGATGGTTCGGAAGATAATTTGCAATTATTATACAGAACAGGAACTGCGGATGACTGGCAGCTCCTACATAATTATTCGATTCAAAATGACAAAGACAAATTTGACAAAAAGGGCAGAATTCTCTTGGATCAAGTAAGAAAAGGCGAATATGTTTTGGGTTACAAAAAATAGTTGAAGATAAATTTCTATTCTTAAATGCCATATCAGTACAAAATTTAGATAATTGGGGTAAATTTGCAGGATGCTGGAAACATTGCCACTAATCATTTTAAAAAAAGACAAAGAACGATCCTTAAATCAACGACATCCGTGGATATTTTCTGGAGCTATTGCTAAAGAACCGAAAGACTTGCTTGAAGGAGATACTGTTGTGGTAAATTCTTCAGAAGGAAAATATTTAGCTACGGGTCATTTTCACAAAGGAACAATTACAGTACGATGCATTGACTTTTTAGAGCAAGAAATCGATCAGGCTTTTTGGAAAGAAAAAGTTAGTAAAGCCTGGGAATATAGAAAGGCGATTGGGTTAGGAAATTCAAAATCAACAAACACTTTTCGATTGATACATGCTGAAGGTGATGGTTTCCCTGGATTAGTAGTTGATATTTATGCTGACGTTGCAATTATTCAGACTTACACCATTGGCATGCATCGAATAAAAGATTTACTTACAGTAGCAATTACCGAAATACTTGGTGAGCGCATTCAAGCTGTTTATGATAAATCGGCAGATACGATGGCGAAACAAAGTAGTGTTGTTACAACGGATCAATTTTTATGGAAAAAGGATGGCTTCGAACCTGTAGATTTTGTTATTGAAAATGATTTAAAATTTGGCATTGATTGGATCAATGGACAGAAAACTGGTTTTTTTATTGATCAAAGAAATAATAGAGCTTTATTGAAAACATATTCGTTAGGAAAAAAAGTATTAAATACATTTTCATATACGGGTGGATTTTCTGTTTATGCTTTAGCAGGAGGCGCAAACTTGGTACATTCTGTAGATAGTTCAAAAAGGGCAATGGAAGGTGCTATTAAAAATGTGGAGTTGAATTATCCTGAAGCTGCACATGAAGGCTTTACAGAAGATGTAATGAGTTTTTTCAAGCATAGAGAAGAAGTTTACGACATTATCATTTTAGATCCTCCAGCATTCGCTAAACACTTGAGTCAGGTAAAAAATGCAATGGTAGGATATCGAAATTTAAATACAGAAGGTTTTAAACGAATTAAGCCAGGAGGAATACTTTTTACTTTTTCATGTTCCCAAGCAGTTGATAAGGAATTATTCCGGAAAGTTATTTTTCAATCTGCCTTACAAGCTGGAAGAAAAGTAAGAATAATGCATCAGTTAAGTCAACCTGAAGACCACCCGGTGAATATATATCATCCAGAGGCAGAATATCTGAAAGGTTTAGTTTTATTTGTAGAATAAATTGCAAATTATTTTGTTCTAAAATACAAATAAATCATTCTACAAGTAGGTCAATAAAAACCCTAATGCTGAACTAAAACATTTCACAATACCTATCTTTACAAAAGAAATAATTACATTTTTTTCTACTTCAATATCTGTTAAAAATAATTCTATTTAGATGTATCCTAACATTCCACGATTAAAAAACACTGACAACAAAAACTTCTTCTTAATTGCAGGAACATGTGTTGTTGAAACTGAAGAAATCACTTATCAAACTGCGCATAAACTTCAACAAATTACCAACAGACTTGGCATACCTTTTATTTTCAAAGCGTCGTATCGTAAAGCGAACCGCACTCGATTAGATTCGTATACAGGAATGGGTGATGAACTAGCTCTTGGGATATTGAAAAAAGTTGGGGACAAATTACATCTGCCATTACTTACCGATATTCATGAGAGCCATGAGGCTGACCTTGCAGCAGAATATGTAGATATACTTCAGATTCCGGCATTCTTATGTCGTCAAACCGACTTATTAGTGGCAGCAGCGAAAACTGGCAAAGTGGTCAATGTGAAAAAAGGTCAATTTTTATCACCAGAAGCGATGCAATTTGCAGTAAAGAAAATTCAAGAATCAGGGAATGAAAAAGTGATGTTAACGGAGCGAGGATCTACTTTTGGTTACACCGATTTAGTGGTTGATTACAGATCAATTCCGATTATGAAATCAATGGGTGTACCTGTCATCATGGACATCACTCATAGTATTCAACAACCGAATCAAACGAGTGGTGTTACAGGTGGGAGGCCGGAATTAATTGCAACAATAGCAAAGGCTGCAATTGCAACAGGCGCAGATGGTATCTTTCTGGAAACACATCCAAATCCATCAGAAGCTTTATCGGATGGTGCAAATATGATTCACTTGGATAATGTAGAAGCATTATTGCACGAACTCGTTAAAATCAGGAGAGCAATTCTCTCTTAAAAGTTATTCATAACGATATATTGGATCTAAATCATTGATGTCATTTATTCTACAATCAAGATCGCTTATGATACCATTATTAAATCCATAAACCCATCCATGAATAGCGAGAGAACGTTTTTTCCAAGCATCTTGAACGATAGACGTTTTCGCAAGATTTCTTACTTGTTCAATAACATTTAACTCAACTAATCGATTTGCTCTTTTCTGTTGATCTGGGATTTCTTCTAGTTCTTTTTTGTAATTCACATAAACATCTTTGATATTTCGCAACCATTTATTCACGAGACCGTAGTTGCGATTATCCATAGCCGCCAAAACACCCCCGCAGCCATAATGTCCGCAAACAATAATATGTTTAACATGTAAAACATTTACGGCGTAATACAAAACGGATAGCATATTCATATCAGTATGAATAACAAGGTTAGCGACATTTCGATGAACGAAAATTTCACCAGATTTTGTATCAGTAATTTCATTCGCTGGCACGCGACTATCAGAACAACCAATCCATAAATAGCTAGGCTGTTGCCCTTTCGTTAACTCTTCAAAAAATTCAGGATCCTTAGCGAGTTTTTCTTTCGACCAACGTTTATTTCCTTCTAGTAAACGTTCGTAACTATTATCATCTAATTGATTCATCATATTGCGAAAATAGGTAGTTTCCGATTAAAAAAGTCCATTGCGTGTTACTAGATTATAAAAAGTAACCATTTCAGGGTAACTCACGTATTATATGCACCTAAATTCCATCTTTTCAATGCATAATATACTAAAAGAACAAATTTCAAAATACCTTGGAGAAACCCATGAGTTAACGTTGGAATTACAAGCATTTTTAAATGCTGTAAATACAGAATATATTAAAGCTACGAATGAAAAAGAGAGGCTAGAGTCGCTAAAAAAGCAAGAAGCACTAAATAAATTAAACAGTTTTCGAGGTGCAATTGAGGAAGCAACGATGGTAGTTCATCTTGATCCGAAAGGCAAACTAATATTTGTAAATAAGAATTTTTGCGACTTATCTGGTTATGCATCAGAAGAAATATGTGGCAAGCGTATTACTGATATTTTATCACTTTATAACACACAAAAAATTAAAAAAATAGTACAGCAACTTCAAAAAGGAGCGTCATGGAAAGGTGAATTGTCCTTCATTGGTAGATATAATCAAAAAATATGGTTGCAAAGTACCGTGGTTACAGTAAAAGATTATAATGGAAATTTAGAAGGTTATATGGCAATTCTAAATGACATAACTGCAAGAAAAATATTTGAAGAAGAAATAGTAAACAGTGAGAAAAAGTATAAGCACGTTGTTAATAGTATTAAAGAAATAATTTTTCAAACTGACATTTCGGGAGATTGGACATTTTTAAATAAAGCATGGACAGAAATAACTGAATATAATGTATTAGAATCAGTTGGTTTAAATCATATTGATTTTGTACATGAAGAGGACAAAAAAAGAGTTGCGGAGTGTTTTCAAATGCTCATAGCGGAGAAGAACGAAATAAGTTACTGTATATTAAGAATTAAAACGAAGACAGGAAACTACAAAACATGTGATTTATTTGCACGAACAATACATGACGAAAATAGTCAATTAATTGGAATAACTGGAACTATTAACGATGTAACGGAGAAACGTAGAAATGAAGAGTTATTGACAAAGTCGTATGCATTTCAAAGAGCAATTCTTGATAGTGCGAAACAAGCAATTATATCCACTGATCACAACGGAATAATTCGCACATTTAATTTAGGAGCGGAACAGATATTAGGCTATAGTCAGGAAAAATTAATAAATCAAAAAAATATAGATATACTTTTTGATCCAGAAATCATAAAAAAACATCAGCATTTGCATCCTGAAAATACGGAAAAAAATACAAATGTTTGGTTCACAGGATTGCTTCATGAATCAACTGGGGATAGTGCAGAAGAGAGAGAGCAACTATTTATTTCAGAAGATCGGAAAATAATTCCTGTTATGCTATCATTAACTGCAATTCGCGATCATTTAGGAGAAGTTAGCGGATATTTATTTATAGCGAACGACGTTACTCAACGAAAAAAGGCTGAAACTGAAAATTACAAGTTGAATAAAATACTTGAAGAAACGCCTGATTATGTAGTTTATTACGATTTAGATAATCGCCCCTTATATTCAAATAAAGCCTATAAGGAAATTAGATTTGATAAAAAAGAGGAAGAAACGAAACAGCCATTACATCCTGCTTGGGCAGAAATTATTATCCGTAAAAAAGCAATTCCCTTTGCAATGGACAACGGATCATGGAAAGGTGAAACAGCGATTTTAAATAAAGAAGGTGTTGAAATACCTGTACTTCAACTTATCATTATTCATAAGGATGAGAATGGAGTTCCAGTTTTTAGATCTTCGGTAATGAGAGATATTACACAACGAAAGCAATATGAGCATCGATTACTACAAAGTGAAAAAAGAAATCGTGATCTGATTAATTACAGCCAAGGCGTAATTAGCACTCATGACCTAGAAGGGAAAATATTAAGTATTAATCCAGCTGGATTTGAATTAATAGGACATTCATTGGAGGAAATGGTTGGTTATCCTATTACACAATTTATGGAGCGTGAGAACAGAGAAAAATTTGCGATCCAGTACTTACAAAGTTTTGGTAAAGGAAAAACAGCAGAAGGAGTACTTGCATTAATGCATAAGGACGGAAGTAAGATACAATTATTATATAAAAATTATAAAGTAAGTGAACCAAATGGTGAAACGTACATCATTGCATTTGCACAAGACATCACCGAACGATTACAAGCAGAAAACGAATTGAAATCTGCAAAAAATGTTGCAGAAGAATCTTCGAAAGCCAAGGAAATGTTTCTGGCAAATATGAGTCATGAAATTAGAACACCAATGAATGGAATAGTTGGATTGACGAATTTATTGCTAAAAAGTCCACTTAATGAAAAGCAAAACCAATATGCAATTTCAGTAAAGCAATCCGCAGAAAACCTTCTGGTAATTATAAATGATATTCTTGATTTCAGTAAGATCCAAGCAGGTAAATTGGAAATAAATAAAGTTCCATTTGACTTAAGTAATTTTCTTTACAACATTCGCCAAACATTTCAATTAGAAGCCCAGAAAAAGGGAATATCATTAATAACAACACTTGACGATAATGTACATCCAATCGTTGCTGGCGACCAAGTTCGATTAAATCAAATTTTGGGAAACTTAATAAGTAACGCAATAAAATTTACCACGAGAGGTAATGTAACGATAACGATAAAGCGTATTTCAAACAAGGAGCATGCCACCAGAATACAGTTTAAAATTTCGGATACAGGCATTGGCATTGCAGAAGATAAATTAAAAAAAGTATTTCAAAGTTTCACACAAGCAAATGCAGATACCAGTAGAAAATACGGCGGTACAGGATTGGGATTATCAATAGTAAAGAATTTGATAGAACTTATGGGAAGTCAGATTAAAGTTAAAAGTTCAATAGGTAAAGGATCAGAATTTTGTTTTGAATTAAATTTAGAGAAAGCAGAAAAAGTATCACTACAAACAATAGATAATTCAGAAGTAAACTTAACAGGAAAATTAAATAATATTCGCATTTTACTTGCAGAAGATAATAAAGTAAATCAATTATTTGCTCATGAACTATTGACAGATTGGGGTGTTCAATTAGATATTGTAGATAACGGTAGCATTGCATTAGATCAATTAAGAAAAACAAAATATGATTTGGTATTGATGGATATTCAAATGCCAATTATGAGTGGCCTTGATGCTACCTATATCATTAGAAATAAGTTTCCAGAATCTGTTAAAAACATTCCCATCATAGCAATGACAGCGAATGCCATGAAAGGTGATGATGAAAAATTTTTAAAAGCAGGAATGAATGATGTTGTTTTCAAACCTTTTGAGTCATTAGAACTTTTCAATAAAATAAGTAAGCAGATAATTAGAAACAGGCCAGTAGAAATAGTTGAAGGTGCAATACATATAGAAAGTTCAAATGATAAAACTGAACAACAAGTAGAATATTTACGATTTAAATATGCAAGTTTAGATGTCTTATCCTCATTTTCAAGAGGTAAAAGTTCATTTATTCTTAAAATGCTGAATGTAATTATTGAGACAGTTCCATTTGCAATAAAAGAACTCGAAAAATCCATTTTTTCTAATGATTGGCAACAAGTTAACAAACTTTCACACAAATTAATTCCTAACATGAACATGATGGGGAATATTCAATTAGAATTGGAGATGAAATGGATTGAAGATCATGCACTACAATTACGTCATCAAACAAAAATAAGGGAGAAGTGGAATGAAATAAAGCCCTTAATCCAATTGGTATTAGAAGAATTAATCATTGCTAAAAATCATTACAATGAACTTGAAGTAACAATAGGAAGAATTTAACGTACAAATCGAAAATAATATCATGAAAAAGACAATTCTAGTAGTTGATGATGAGCTCAGCATTCGTATGCTTTTAGAGAATTTCTTAAGCGATGATTATGAAGTTATAAGTAAAGAAAATGGTTATGAAGCAATGACATGGCTTCAAGACGGTCATAACGCTGATTTACTACTCGTAGATATTGATATGCCCATGCTTAATGGCTTTGAATTCACAGAAAATATCAGAAAGCAGAATGGGATGAAAAACATCCCTGTAATTATGTTATCTAGTAAACAAAAAAGTTCAGATAGAATTAAATCTTTTACTTCGGGTGCGGATGATTATTTACAAAAGCCATTTAATCCAGAAGAATTACAAGTAAGAATACAAAGTATATTTCGTAGACAAGCTGCAGCATAATACCTCTCAAGGAAAATGAAAATAATTCTAATAAACAAGGATAGTAAACAGCAAGAGTCTTTTAAAGGCGCATTCTTGAAACATCATGTTGAAGTTTTCGAGGATCTTGGAAGTGCATATCAATGGATGCGTGAAGATCATGTACCTGATATACTTGTGGCTGAAATAAATATTAATGTAGATCCAACAATAGATGTAATTCAAATTATTAGATCCAAGCCGCTATTTCGAAAAATGATCATGATTGGTTACACAAATAATCCAGACAAGACCAACAAAGATCATAAGTATAATGAAGGATTTTTAGATGTGATAGACACTTCAAAAATAACAACATCAGTATTTCAGATTGTACATCTATTCACTCAAAAACATGGAAAGCATTCTATAACGTCATTATATAGTAGAAGAAGTATTTTTGCAAAACGGTTACTTGATATTGGAATTTCAACTGTAGTATTACTTTTAGCATCGCCCGTTCTTATTGCCACTGCATTAGCAATAAGAATTGAATCAAAGGGGCCAATATTTTATCCATCCAAGCGTGTAGGATCGAATTACAAAATATTTGATTTATTAAAATTCCGGACCATGGTTCCAGATGCTGACAAAAAACTTGGAGCCATGACGCATCTAAATTTATATGCAGGAAATGCCAATGCAAATTTAACGACTGAATGTCCTGATTGTAAAAAATTAGGGAAAGCATGTTCACCCATGATGTATGCGGATGATAATCAAGTTTGCGAAAATTTTTATTTTTATTTGCAAGAATTAGAAAAATCAGGCATATTTTTTAAAGCTAAAGATGATCCACGAATATCAAGAGTAGGAAAATTTCTTCGTAATAGTTCCATTGATGAATTGCCGCAATTATTAAACATTTTAAAAGGGGATATGTCATTAGTTGGTAACAGGCCACTACCACTTTATGAAGCAGAAAAATTAACTAGTGATAGTAGAGCCTTTAGATTTCTTGCACCAGCCGGTTTAACAGGATTATGGCAAGTAACAAAACGAGGAAAGAAAGACATGTCGGAAGATGAACGAATTGCATTAGACAATAATTACGCGTTAAACCATTCATTACGATTAGACATAAAAATAATATTCAAAACCTTTCCTGCATTATTACAAAGTGAAAACGTTTAAAAATGACACGCCCTTATCAGTTAAATAAATATCTGATACTCCTAACACTAAATTTAATATCACTATTTTTTTTCGATTATGCTTTTAGTCAAGGAATAGACAGCACCTACATTCAACAAAATTTAACAACTGGCATTGCAGAAATTAGATTAGATTTAAATAAAAATTTGAAGGATCAACTTATAACCTTAGACAGCATGATTCAATTAGCTGTAAAGAATGATCCTGCCTTAAAATCGCAAGCTGCAACTATTCGGAGAGGAGAAGATGAAGTTAAATTAGGAAAAAGAGAATGGCAGAATGGAGTTTTTATATCAGGTAGCCAATCAATAGGAAATCAAACATTATTTTACAATGCCAATAACGAACCAATAGGTAGTCAATCACAAAGTAAAAGCACTGGATATCGTCTTGCATTAAATGTCAACATTCCTTTATATTGGTTTTCTGCACGTAATAGCAGAGTTAACATTTTCAAAGAAGAATTAGAATCAAGAAGACAAACTTCTGAAAAAATGAAATTAGATATTGCCAGACAAGTAATTTTCGAATATAACAACATGTTGGCTTCACATAACGTACTAATGGTTGCAAGTACTTCGAAAGGAACAACGCGTGCATTGGTTGATATGGCTGAAAAAGAATTTAAACAAGGAGATATTTCAATTGCGGATTATTCCGGAATATTAGCGGTAGCATCAAAGGCAGATACGGATTACGAAATTGGAAAAGGATATTTCTATATATGGTACCAACAATTAGAACAATTACTTGGGGTTAGATTAGATACACTCGTTAGAAAAAAGTGAACTTACTAGAATTTTTTAGATTAATATTGCGCTACTGGAAAGTACTCGTAATTTTTCCGTTAATGACGGCGGGAATTGTATTTATATTAACTCGTAATACAAAAAGAGAATATACCTCCAGTACACAAGTATATACTGGAATTGCGAGTGGTTATGGTATAACATCTGGTGAAGATGATCGAGTAGATTATTTCGCAGTTAATAATGCTTTTGACAATTTAATGGCGACAATTAAATCGAGAGAAACAATTGAAGAAGTAGGAATGAGATTATTGGCACATCATTTATTGATTGACAAACCCAGTTATAATATTTTAGCTCAAGATAATTTTGATCATTTAAAAGAAATAATACCCGAAAAATTAAAAAGACAGCTCGTTGTAAAAGGGTCGTTAGAATTAACATTTTTCAGAGTTGAAAGTTATAGAAGAAAATCTGAGAAGAATGAAATTGTTGAAATATTGAACGACGAAAAAGAAATATACTCCTTTGAAAATATTAGCTCCAAGATGGGCGCTATGAGAAAGCAATCAAGCGACATGATTGAAATTAATTTCAAGGGTAATGATCCCGCTGTTTGCCAACAAACTTTACAATATATTGTGGATGTTGTTATACAACGCTACAAAGGAATTAAAGGAAGTGAAACAAATAATGTTGTAAAATATTTTGAAGATCAATTAGCATTAGAAGCTTCTAAATTAAGAAAATCAGAAGACAAGCTTCTAGCTTACAGTTCACAAAATAAAATTATAAATTATTACGAGCAAGCTAAATTTGTTGCAGAATCTAAAGAAGATGTAACTATGGATTTGCAAAAATCCCAAATGGCGTTAGAAGCATCTAAAGCAGCTTTGACGAAAATTGAGCTGAAATTAAATCTTAAAAAGAATGAATTAGAAATTGATGATAATATTGTAAAGCTTCGTCAACAATTATCTGAAATATCTTTCAATTTAGCAAATGCTGAAATTTATAATGAAGATGCTGACAAAAAAGATCAATATCAAAAAGAATCGAATAGAATAAAAGGATTGATACATGAAGAAGTAGACAAATTGTATAAATTCAATAATACTATTGAAGGTGTTCCAAAAGGAAATATTCTTAATGATTGGTTATCAAATTTTATTGCCGTCGACGAAAACACAGCAAAAGTTGCAGTAATAAAAAAGCGTTTAGATGGTTTTGATACCATCTTTAACAACTTAGCTCCTATCGGTTCGAATTTAAAAAGGATCGAACGTGAAGTAGATGTTGAAGAGAAAGAATATTTAAGTGTTTTACACGGATTAAATTTAGCGAAACTGCGTCAGCAGAGTTTAGAAATGTCTAATAATTTAACAATTACCGACGCTCCATTTTTACCTCTGGAACCGCTACCATCCAAAAGAATTATGATGGTAATAATGGCATTCATCGCAACATTTATTGTTGCGCTTGCAAGCATAGTAGCAAAATCACTATTAGGTAAAACAGTTCAAAGCCCTGGTAGAGCAGAAAAATTTACAGGATTACAATTTATTGGAGCATTTCCAGATTATGACAAATTAAAGAAGCATATTATAATTGAAAAATTAGATAATGCCAACCACGCACAACTTTCTAGCAATATCAAAATCCATCTAAAATCAATTGATAAGAAAGCCAACGAACCTTATATAATTACAGTTGGAAGTACAAAGAAAGGAGAAGGAAAATCTTATTGCATTGAAAAAATA
>JANXSD010000095.1 GCA_025352785.1 Bacteroidota bacterium | reverse complement strand
GTAAATTTTGGAGGAACGACTGATTTGGAATTCACGTCACTTAATACAAGTACTTATGTGCGATCACAATTAAATTTAACGGCTGGTGAATTAAAATTAAACAATAATAATTTAATTATTGAAACGGGAACAACGACTGCTATTACTAGAACAAATGGATATTTAAAAAGTGAAACGAATATTGCAATAAATAATTCAATTGTAAAATGGATGAATATGACTACTGGATTACATGTATTTCCATTTGCAGTAAATAGTAGTAATTACATTCCAGTTACCTTTTCGCCATCAATTGGAACGGGAGGCAATGTAGAAATTTCCACTAGAGGTACAGGCGCAGACAATACTCCTTTAACTGGATTATCAAGTGTAGCTGCTGTAAGTAATTTAAATCGTCAAGGTGCAGATATTGCAACTGCTAACGTTATTGATAGATGGTGGGTTGTAAAAGCATCTGGTTTCACTGCTGACCTTACACTATCATACCGAGGATCCGAAAATACGACTTTGGCGGCTAACGCCAATGGAACCTTTGCAATGCAATCCTGGGATGGAACTAGGTGGTCAACGCAGTTTGGCTCAACGACAGGAGTAAGTACAGGAATCGGAACTATTTCAGCTTATGGGGTATCCAATTTTTCACCAATAGTACTCGTAAGTTCTAATGGAGCTTTACCAATCAAATTAATTAGTTTCAATGCAAAACTTAATAACGATCAAGTAAATATTGATTGGAGTACGGCGAGTGAAAAAGACAATGATTTCTTTACAATAGAACGATCTATAGATGGTAAAACATTTGATGAAATAGAACGAGTAAAAGGAGCAGGAACATGTTACATTACGAAAAACTATAATTCAACGGATGCAAATCCTGTTCAAGGGAAATCATACTATCGATTAAAACAGACGGATTACAATGGTCATTATTCCTATTCACCAATACGAATTGTTTCGAATGAAAGTAATGCAAGAGTTACATCTTCATCATTAGAAGTTTTATCAATAGGGCCGAATCCATTTAAAAATCAATTTACACTCAACTATAGAAAATCAGAAGCTGGGGAGTCAAGAATTACCATCATGAACATGGAAGGTCAGATTGTATATGATGAAACCAGAATAGATGCTGTAGGCACAAATAGTTTCGATTATACTGATGATAAAAATCTTGCATCTGGTAATTACATTTTAAATGTAATATCTGGTAATGAAAAGATCACAAAAAAATTAATTAAGACCACAAATTGATAGTTCAATAAATAGAAACATAGAATGGCAATTAAATTAAGAATAGTTCAAAAAGTAAATACGCTACAAAAGTTTGCGTTCATAAGTGGTGGTGTTTCTATCCTTGCTTTAATAATTTACGTTACTGTAGGAATTAATACTGCGGATGTACAAGATACGTTAGCAAGTCATCGAAATTTATTAGTGAATGATCCGATAAATAATGGAGAAGTAATAGCTGGATTTACGTGGGATCAAAATCCTCCACAAAAAGCGGATGTTGGTATTGATGCCAAATCGATGAACATAAATGCCGAATGTGTTCAAGGAGGTGTTGATAGTTCATTTGGTTTAAGCGCTGGGAATACGATGAAAGATATTGATCTTATAATAAAACCAACGGCTGATTTAAATTCAGATGGGATTGACATATCCATTGATTTTAAGAGGATGGAAGAGTCTGGTAACTTTTTTACACGAGGTGCTACTTTTAATTTTGGCATGGAAAACGGTAAACTAGAAATCAAATATAAACTCACTTCAACAAATGGCAAATCATATACAATTGATGAAAAAACATCGTATGAAATTCCTAATGACAACCAATTCAGAAATTATCGATTCCTATATGACGCGAATAAAGGCAAAGGTGAAATATTAGTAAATAATGCAACTGTATGGTCGAATCAAAGTGTTGCAATGGCTCGCTTAACTTGGAAATCAGATGATGAAATTATTATCGGAAATGGAATGAATGGAAGTGGTAAAGCTATTCCAATTTTTGATAATTTAGTAATACGCAAAACGGGAAATACGAATAATGCCCCAATGGAATTATTAAGCTTTTCGGCCGAATTACAAGGTGTTCAAGTGTTACTCAATTGGCATACTGCAAAAGAAATGGGTACAGATTATTTTAAGATCGAGAGAAGTACGGATACAAAAACATTTGAAGAGATAGGACGTGTTAAAGCAGCAGGACAATCCATATCTTTAATGGCTTATTCTCTTATTGATAAAACTCCACCTTTAGGAGTTAGTTATTATCGCTTAGCATTAGGCAACAACAGCGCAAAAACAATTTGGATGCCTGTTATAGCATTTCGATTAAAACCAGAAATGTTACAATCTGCTGCTTCTAATACTCCAGGTATCTCAACCATTGATCCGATAAAAAAATAAAGTAATTAAAATTAGTTTAAACCCCGATATCTTTTGATATCGGGGTTTTTTTTTCACATTGTTTAATATATTTTTGCGAATCAACTTCAAAAAAATAAAAACATGGGATTTATTAAAGAATTTAAAGATTTCGCAATGCGTGGGAATCTTATCGACTTCGCAGTAGGAGTTGTTGTAGGTGGGGCATTTGGTAAAGTTACAACAGCTTTTGTTGATGGTGTTGTGATGCCTATTGTAGGAAAATTAATAGGAGGTGCTGATTTCTCAGATTTGAAATATAAAATTCAAGATGGAGCAAAAGAAGTCATAGATTCTGTGGGAAACATCTCTTCCAAAGCAACACCCGAAGTTTTCATTAAATATGGAGAATTTATTACTACTATCATTGATTTTATTGTTGTTGCCTTTGTTATGTTTCTGGTTATAAAAACTATGAACAAGATGAAAGAAAAAGAAGCAGAAGCACCAGCCCCACCTATACCACCTACAAAAGAAGAAACATTATTAACTGAAATTCGAGATTTATTAAAAAAATAATTCTTGATAAATTAGCATGAAATAATCAATCATTAATCATAAATTTCAATAAATAAATGAGAAAAATAATTCTACTAATAGTTGTAGGTCTATCAATAACTACGATCCTACATGCGCAAACAACAGCAATAAAAGATACACTATGGCGCAAAGGGGGAATAATATCGGTTAATTTTAATCAGGTTAGTTTGAGCAATTGGGCTGCCGGAGGAGATAACGCAATTGCTTTAAATACATTAGTAAGTGTGTTTGCAAACTACAAACACAAAAAAATTGCTTGGGATAATAATCTAGATTTAGCGTATGGCATCATCAAACAAGGTGATCAAAACATGCAAAAGAATGAAGATAAAATTGATTTAACATCCAAAATAGGACGTGATGCCTATAAAGGAAAATGGTATTATACTTTCCTATTTAATTTTAAATCTCAATTCGCTAAAGGTTATGCTTATCCAAATGATTCTACTATTGTATCGCAATTTGGAGCTCCTGCGTATGTTTTAGGATCAATAGGAATGGATTATAAACCGAGTGATAAATTCTCACTATTTCTTTCTCCATTAACAGCTAAATTTACAATTGTTAATGATCAAAATCTGGCGGATGCAGGATCGTATGGTGTAGATCCTGCCGAATATGATGCATTGGGTAATAAAACAAAAGATGGCAAAACTTCACGTGCAGAATTTGGAGCATACTTAAATGCAAAATTCCAAAAAGAAATCATGACGAATATAAATTTAATGACGAAATTAGAATTGTTTAGTAACTATGCTGATAATCCACAAAACGTTGATGTAAATTGGCAAGTATTACTTGCAATGAAAGTGAATAAATACATTACGGCAAGTGTATATACACAGTTAATATATGATGATAATACGCCAGTTCCATTGTATGAAGGTAGTGGACTTAATAAAACAGTTGCTGGCTTCGGACCAAGAACACAATTTAAGGAAGTTCTAGGAATTGGATTGTCCTATAAATTTAATTCGTATTCTGGCAATTAAAATTGATAATTTAAATTTAGAAAAGGCTTGGCATTACGACAAGCCTTTTCTATTTTCGAAGAATGGGATTAACACTTTACAAATCTTCCGCAGGATCTGGTAAAACATTTACTTTAGTTCGACTTTATCTAGAAAAGGTAATTATACATCCCCGTCTTTTTCGTAGCATCCTTGCTATCACTTTCACGAATAAAGCAACGGAAGAGATGAAAACGAGGATCATCAAAGAATTAGATATATTATCAACGGGTCAAGATTCTTCTCATTTAAGTTATTTAATAGAGACTACAAGACTAGATGAAGTCACTATAAGAAAAAATGCTAAAGAAGTACTTTTACTCATTTTACATGATTATTCGTCCTTTTCTGTTTCAACAATAGATAGTTATTTTCAAATATTAGCAAGAACACTTGCGCGTGAATTACATCTGCCAGTTAAATATGAAATTGAATTAGACTTAGATGCAATTTGCGATGCGATAAGCACACAATTGTTATCAGAAGCTGGAAGAAATAAAATAATTACAGATTGGCTTCAAGATTTATTAGCTGATAAAATTGATCGGGGGAAATCGTGGAACATAATCCCTGATTTAAAAAGCACCACCAAACAAATTTTAATAAATAATGATGCGCATCAACAAGCTGTAAATAGTAATCCAGATACTATCATTTTACTAATTAATGAACTTAAGAAAATTCGAGACAAGGTTGAAAACACTTTAAGAATTTTAGGAACGGAAGGCATCATCTCAATTGCTGAAAATAATTATTCCTTGGAATCATTTTCCTATGGAAAATCTGGCGCAGTAAACTTCTTCTGTAAAATATCTAGTAAAGTAATTACGTCCAAAAGTTATGAAGTTGGTTCTCGCGTTGAAAAAGCAATAGCAGATCCCTCATCGCTAATAGCTAAAGCAAACCAAAAAGATGAAAAGCTAGTTGCATTTGCAACAGAAGTTATTCATCCCTTGCTCTGTCAAGCGATCGATTTTTTCAAAGAAGAAGAATTACAGTATCTATCTGCTTGTGAAGTTTTGAAAATGATATATCTTGCTGGAATATCAGGTTCATTAAATGAAAAGCTTAAAGGATTTCGTGATGAATTCCAACTGTTTCTTTTGTCAGATACTACACGTATGCTCCGAGAAATGGTGCGAGATAATGATGCATCTTTTATTTATGAGAAATCTGGAAATAGCTACCGACATTTATTTATCGATGAATTTCAGGACACGAGTTCCGAACAATGGAAAATATTAAAACCCTTAATAAGTAATTCTCTAGGCGAAGGAAATGACGTTTTACTGGTTGGTGATGCAAAACAATCTATATATCGTTGGAGAGGTGGAAATATGCATCTTCTTTTATCAGGTGTGAAAAATGAATTCGCTTCATTTGCAAGTGTAACCAAGGAATTGAAATTAGATACCAATTATCGTAGTCTTGAAAATATTGTAACCTTTAACAATAAATTTTTCTCATTAGCTGCCCAAGTAATGGGTACATTAAACAATTCAAATCCATCCTTAATAAATCAGGCTTATGGCGTTGGGGAGATTGAGCAACATATAAAATCAGATGATGCAAAAGGTGGATTGATAGAATTGTATTTCTTCAATTCACCGTCTGTAATAAAAAATAATACAGAGGAGAAATCAGACAATGAAACGGATGAAACATGGAAAGAAAAAGCACTAAATCAATTAAATAGTACAATCTATAATTCGATTTTACATGGCTATCCATTACGTGATATTGCAATACTTGTACGAACACGGGATCACGAAAAAATTATTTCTGATTTTCTTTTACATCATCAAGAGTATGATTTTATTGCACCGAACTCATTGATGCTTTCCACTAATAATCAAATTCGCTTTTTACTAAATTGCTTACGGGTGATTCATAATGGAAAAAACACATTATTGCAAAGTGAAATAAATTATTTTATTGAGGAAAAAGTGTTTTTAAATAAATACGATATTCCCTTTGATGCCAGCAAAATAAAAGACGATCCAACGAATTGGTCTAACGAAGTTTTATTATCGAAACGATATGCGTTATTATCATTACCATTAGATCTCGCTTATTATCATTTATTGCAATTAAGTAATTTGCAAAAACCTGATCCCTTTATTGATCATTTTACAGATATCATTTTAGGATTCGTATCTTCTAATGGTACAGGTATTTTTGAGTTTTTAAAATGGTGGGATAAAAATGTTGAAACAAAAAATTGGAGCGTTGAAATTCCTCAAGCCACGAATGCAATTCGAATATTGTCTATTCATCGTTCAAAGGGATTACAATTTCCAATAGTAATCATTCCATTTGCAGATTGGTCGATTGTTCCAAATATCAAATCTGTATTATGGTTTGGAACCGAAGTTCAGCCATTTAATGGAATGCAGAAACTACCCATTAGTCCTTCACAGAATTTGATGAAAACTGTTTTTGCAGAAGACTATATTCATGAATGTGAAGAAACTTATTTAGATAATTTAAATTTATTATATGTAGCATTTACTAGAGCAGAAAATCAACTACATATTTTTGGTTCAAGTAAATCAAAAAGTGGAAATGTAGGAGCTTTACTTTTAGAAACTTTAGGTTCGGATAGTGAATGGGGAGCGTTACTTAGCAATAACGATTCAATGCATATCCTTATTGGAGAACCTACCAAAGCTAAAAAGCAAAAAGAAGAAACCAATACAAATTCCTTATATCATCCATCAACAAAAACAGCTGAAGAACTTAATGTTGCATCTGATAAGAAAGCATCCATTCCATCTTTACGTGTTCGCTACGAATCCGATGAAATAATATTTGGAAATTATGTGCATAGTCTCTTATCCCAAATTAAAAACAAATCAGAAATTATTAATGCCATTCATCGTTTAAGTGTTACGCACCAGTTAAGCTCTGATAAATTTTTACTTGCAAATCTCAAACAAACTGTTGAACAAGTATGGGATTTGATGGATGCAAAAGGTTGGCATGACAATTCTTATCTCATCAAAAATGAACCTGAATTGTGTGATGAAAATGGTGCAAGCCATCGTCCAGATCGAGTATTGCTTAAAGATAATAAAGCCATCATCATCGATTTTAAAACGGGAATTGCAGACGAAGAATACCATCATCAAGTAAAAACGTATGCTACCTTACTTCATAAAACCGGAATTCAAGAAACCGAAGCCTACCTGATATATACTGCCAGCAAAGTGATTGAAAAAGTTTCATTGTAGAAATATAATCTTCTGCTTTTCTTTAATAAAAGATAAAATATTTTGATACTATTATAACGATCATAGACTTAGAGTTGCTTACATTTGCACTTCTTAAAGAAAAAAAAACAACCATATGGCAAACGGAATTTATAACATGCCAGTTGCAATTAATGAGCCTGTTCTCAATTATGCTCCTGGTAGTCCTGAAAGAAAATCACTTAAAGCTGCTTTAGCTTCTATGCGTAACGAAGTAATCGACGTACCAATGTATATTGATGGAAAAGCTATTCATACTGATAAGAAAGGTGAGTTGCGTCCACCACATGACCATCAACATTTATTAGGTCGTTATTCGATTGGTGATGCATCGCATGTTACGATGGCGATTAATGCTGCATTAAAAGCGCGTGAGCATTGGGCGAATATGGATTGGGAACAACGTGCTTCAATATTTTTAAAAGCAGCAGAACTTCTTGCAGGCCCTTATCGTGCAAAGATAAATGGAGCCACCATGCTTGGTCAAAGTAAGAATGCCTATCAAGCTGAAATTGATGCAGCATGTGAGATGATTGATTTTCTTCGTTTCAATGTACAGTATGCGCGTGAAATTTATATGCAACAACCAATTTCTTCGAAAGGAGTTTACAATCGTGTTGAACAACGTCCGCTAGAAGGATTTGTATTTGCCTTAACGCCATTTAATTTCACAGCAATTTCTGGTAATCTTCCAACTTCAGTAGCATTAATGGGAAACACTGTAGTGTGGAAACCAGCTTTCACACAAATTTATGCAGCACAAGTATTGATGGAAGTATTTATGGAAGCAGGATTACCTGCAGGCGTAATTAATTTAGTTTTTGTTGCAGGAAGTACTGCTGGTGATGTAATTTTAAATCATCCTGATTTTGCAGGTATACATTTTACAGGATCTACTGGTGTATTTCAAGGAATCTGGAAAACGATTGGTGAAAATATTGCTAAGTATAAATCATATCCACGTATCGTAGGTGAAACTGGTGGTAAAGATTTTATTATGGCTCATTCATCAGCGAATACACATGAAGTTATTACTGCTTTAAGCAGAGGAGCATTTGAATATCAGGGACAGAAATGTTCTGCAGCATCACGTGCTTATATTCCAACAAACTTATGGCCTGATGTAAAAGCAGGGTTGATAAAAGATTTGGAAAGCATGAAGATGGGACCTACGGAAGATTTTGAAAATTTTATCAATGCTGTTATCGATGAAAAATCATTTGATAAAATTGCGAAATATATTGATGATGCAAAGAAAAATCCGAATGTAGAAATCATCACTGGTGGAACGTACGACAAATCGAAAGGTTATTTTATTCGCCCTACTGTTATTGTTACAAAAGATCCAAATTATGTAACGATGTGCGAAGAAATTTTTGGTCCTGTGTTAACGATATATGTTTACGATGCGACTAAATTTGAAGAGACCTGCGAACTTGTAGACAAAACAGGAACGTATGCATTAACTGGCGCGATTCTTTCGAAAGATCGTTATGCAGTAGAACTTGCATTGAAAAAATTAGTTCATGCTGCGGGAAACTTTTACATCAATGATAAATGTACTGGAGCCGTTGTAGGACAACAACCATTTGGTGGAGCACGTGCTTCAGGAACAAATGATAAAGCTGGATCAATGATTAATTTATTACGATGGGTTTCACCACGAACAATTAAGGAAACGTTTGTTCCGGCAACCGATTATAGATATTCATTTTTGGATAAGGAATAAAGTAGAAAAAAATCTCCGCTAATATAATTGGTGGAGATTTTTTTTAATGTATCTGCATCTTCTCCGTGCTCTCCGTCAATTTCAGAAAAAAATCTTCTAGCTGTCGACGAGATTCAATGGCAAAAACAGCAAATCCTCTTTCGATTAAAAAAATATTTAACAACGGAATTTGATCTAAATGTAATTGAAATGAAAGTCCTTCGTCAGTACGTTCTTTAAATTGTGTTTTCCAAACGGAATTATTGATTACAGTTATTGCTTCTTCAATGCGATCAATTTTGATTGTTACAATACGATCATTATCGTGCAATATAGTTTTTAACTCTCCTTGAGCAACTGTTAGTCCTTTATTGATAATTGCTAATCGATTTGCTATTAACTCTAGTTCTGATAAAATATGTGAGGATAAAAAGATTGTTTTCTTTTGTTCTTTGCTAAGGAATAAAATTAAATTTCGGATATCAATAATTCCTTGTGGATCTAAACCTGTTGTAGGTTCATCTAAGATGATTAACTCGGGATCGTGGATCAATGCTTGTGCTAAACCCAAACGCTGCTTCATACCATGTGAATAGGTTTTTACTAAATCATCACCCCTACTCCGCAATCCAACAAATTCCAAAAGCTCAGAAATCTTATTCGACTTTAATTTTAGTCCGCTAAGATTTGCTAGTAATTCTAGATTTTTTTTAGCAGATAAATAATTATAAAAATCAGGTTTCTCAACGATACATCCAATACGCCTCAAAACAGAACTACGATGATCGGCTAAATTTTGGCCAAAGATTTTAATGGTGCCTTCAGTAGGTTTAATCAATGAAACTAACATACGAATGGTAGTGCTTTTTCCGGCACCATTCGGACCAAGAAATCCAAAAACATCACCTCTGTAAACATCCAAATCAAGACTAGCCACTGCTTTGAATGAACCATAGGATTTATTCAGTCCTCGAACTTCAATAATCTTTTCCATCTCAGCCAATTATTTCTTCATCGAGAGGATCAACCGAAGCATTAAAAAATTTAAGTAGCTTTCCGTTTTCATCGATTAAATATTTACAAAAATTCCAAGTTGGTTCTTGCGAATTCCAACCATTTTTTAATGGATCTCCAAGCCATTGATATAATGGATGAATAACATCACTTTTGATATTTACTTTCTCAAACATTGGAAACGTTACATGATATTTTAATTCACAAAAAATTTTAATCTCCTCTTCGCTTCCTGGCTCTTGTCCGCCAAAATCATTACTAGGAAAGCCAAGAACGGTTATATTGTTTTTCAAAAATAATTCTTGCAACTGAACATATTGATGTGTGTATCCACAAACGGAGGCAGTATTTACAATTAGTAATTTTTTACCTTTATATTTTGCAAGTGTGTTCTCTTCTCCGTCAATTGTTTTTACCTTAATATCAAATATGGAAACAATTGGAGTATTAACTTCGGGAGCAAATAGGTATACCCTTTTAGACATTTTTTTTAATATTGGATAGAAGAAATTTTTTAGAAATATTGGAATAGGTAGCGACATTTGAGAAGTGTAACAAAATTCTGCCTCAAAGGTTATGAAAATACCTGATAAAAATGCGATATCTAATAAAAAGGGTGCTAAAGAAGTCTTTAAGCTTTAGGAAGTACGAATTTAAATTCACATCCCATCCCTAGCTCCGATTTCAAAGAAATTTTCCCACCTTGGGCTTCAATAAATTCCTTGCTAATTGCTAAACCCAAACCAGAGCCTTCTTTATTCGTTCCAAGAATTCTTAAATAACGATCAAAAACCTTCTCCTTAAACTTCGATTCGATTCCCTTTCCAAAATCTTTTACAGAAAATTCAACAGCACCATTTTTTATCGCTTGAACACCATTTCCATCAGGCAATTTTACATCACAAAGTACAGCGTCAATCTCTTGTTGTTCGAGTTTTTTCAGACCCCCTTCGCATGTATCTGCAACAACCACTTCATAGCCTTCTAAACCAACAATATGAGCTAAAAAATCTCGCAATTTGATTTCATCATCGATGATTAATATTTTGGCCACAACGCGTTAGGACCAAATTAATTTAAGGTTGATGAATATTTATGCGATAATACTTTCAAAATTAAATGTCCGAAGAAATTCAATGCTGCGATGAATATCAGGATACAAGACACGATCTTTTTCAACAATAGGAATTTCCTTTCGATACGCTGTAAGAACCAACTCCAACTTTGCAGATGTTTTTAATGGCTTACGGAAATACAATGCTTGTGAGGCATTCATCAATTCAATAGCAAGAATTTTTTCAAGATTATTTACAACACGATATAATTTCGTAGCTGCATTAGAACCCATACTAACATGGTCTTCTTGCCCGTTGGAAGAAACGATAGAATCAACAGAAGCAGGAGTACATAATTGCTTATTCTGACTAACAATAGAAGCTGCTGTATATTGTGGAATCATAAATCCGGAATCTAATCCAGGATTAGCAACTAAAAATGCAGGCAATCCTCGCAAACCACTTATCAATTGATAGGTTCTTCGCTCACTAATACTTCCTAATTCTGCTAAAGCAATGGCAAGAAAATCCAATGGTAACGCTAAAGGTTGTCCGTGAAAATTACCTGCGGAAATAATTAAATCTTCGTCAGGAAATATTGTTGGATTATCAGTAACAGAATTAATTTCGGTAGTGAATGATTTCGCAATAAAATCTATTGCATCCTTTGAAGCTCCATGCACTTGAGGTATACAGCGAAACGCATACGGATCTTGCACATGAGCTTTTGAATGAGTAATCAATTCACTTCCACTTAACAAATCACGAAAACGTTTAGCAGTATTTATTTGCCCTGCATGAGGACGAACAGCATGAATCAATTCATGAAACGGCTCCAGACGTCCATCGAAACCTTCTAATGACAATGCACCAACAATATCTGCTATTCGTTCTAAACGTTTTGCTTGAAGCATCGACCAAACAGAATACGCACTCATGAATTGTGTTCCATTCAACAACGCCAAACCTTCCTTCGAACGCAATTGAACAGGTTTCAGATTAAATTTCTTTAATGCTTCTGATCCCGACATTTTTACTCCACCCACAATTACTTCGCCTAAACCAATTAGAGGCAAACAGAGATGTGCCAATGGAGCTAAATCACCAGAAGCACCTAATGATCCTTGCTCATAAACTATTGGGAGAATATCATTATTAAAAAACTCAATAAGCAATTTCACAGTTTCCACTTGCACGCCAGAATTGCCATACGACATTCCTTGTATTTTCAAAAACAACATCAATTTTACAATTTCTGCTGGAACTTCTTCGCCCACACCACATGCATGTGACATCATCAAGTTCACTTGCAATTGACCAAGATCTTCTTTAGAAATGGATTTGTTATACAAAGAACCAAAACCTGTATTGATGCCGTAGTATATGGAATCGTTTCCTTCTAACTTTTTATCAAGGTAATATCTACATGCGGAGATTCGTTGAATTGCTTCTTCACTTAATTGCAATTTTCCGTTCGATTTAAGAATTGTATTAATCGTTTCGAATGAAATCGCTGCAGAAGAAATAGAATGAATCATTACTTTAAGAATATTAATAAATTTAATTGGACTAATTTTTACTTAATAAAATCCACAAGTTCACTTAATGAAATTGTTTCCCTTTTACCAGAACGAATATCTTTCAACTCCACTTCGTTGCTATTTGACTTCGATAAAATTACAACGAAGGGAATCCTTCTGGCCTCCGCATAATCCATTTGCTTAGCAAACTTTTTTGTTTCATCAGGATACAATTCAGCAGAAATATTTGCATCATGAACTTGTTTCAATATTGATAAGGCTAATGGAATATCATTGGCATAATCTACAATTAACAATTTCGTAGTTGCTTCTGCATCTTTAGGAAAAAGATTTGCTTCCTCTAATACATCATAAATACGATCTGCACCAAATGAAATCCCTACACCCGACATATTCGGTAATCCGAAAATTCCAGTAAGATCATCGTAACGACCTCCTCCACAAATGCTGCTTGTAAACGATGAACGATCATCTTCCACTTTTACTTCGAAGATCGCTCCAGTGTAGTATTCTAATCCTCTTGCAAGAGAAATGTCAATCTCTAATTTGTTAAATAATTTTATTTTATTTTCTTGACTAAGCACCCCATTAAAGTCGTATTGTCCGAAATTATTCATCACTGAATTTAATTCCTCAAATCCCCTTTGACCATTGGCAGAATTCTTAAATAGTTCAGAAAATGATCTAAATGATTCTGGAGCTTTGTTGTTTACTTTTCTTATATAATCATCGACTTTTTCAATTTGTTCGATAGAAAAATCTCGCTTTGTCATTTCTTGACTTACGCCGAATGCTCCCAACTTATCATTTACGTCCAAAGAATAAACTAAGTCATGAAATTTATCAGGTGCACCAATTTCCTCTGCAATACCAGAAAGAATTTTTCGATTATTAAATAAGATTTTAACTTTCACACCTAGTTTAGTAAAAACTTCATCGATCAGCATAATCAACTCTACTTCATTCAACAATGAATTAGATCCGATAACATCAGCATCACATTGATAAAATTCACGGTACCTACCTTTCTGCGGACGATCAGCACGCCACACAGGTTGAATTTGATATCGCTTAAAAGGAAATGTAATTTCATTTTGATGCATCACCACATATCGTGCAAACGGAACTGTTAAATCATATTTTAATGCCTTTTCTGAAATTGAAGAAGTTACCCTTTTTGAATCCTTATTTGCTAATAATTCTTGATCAGCCTCTTTCAAGAAATCTCCTGAATTCAAAATTTTAAAAATCAACTTATCTCCTTCTTCACCATACTTACCCATCAACGTAGCTGAATTTTCCATCGATGGAGTTTCTATAGGAAGAAATCCAAATTTCTTAAACACATCACGAATCGTATCGAAAATATAATTTCTCTTCACCATCTCAATCGGTGAAAAATCTCTTGTCCCTTTAGGTATTGATGGTTTCAATTACAATAAATTATTTAATGTAGTTTGCAATTATAATTGGCAATTATAAAATCATTTTCAAATTATCACATCGCCAAATTTTCAAATTATTAAGTTGTAAGTTTCTTATATCTAAATTTCTTCATATCGTTCCCACCAACACGTTTCTTTTTATTCTCTTCGTAATCGGTATAACCACCTTCGAAATAATAAACTTGTGAGTCACCTTCGAATGCTAAAATATGCGTACAAACTCTATCTAAGAACCAACGATCGTGACTAATAATTACTGCACATCCCGCAAAATTTTCTAATGCTTCTTCTAATGCACGAAGTGTGTTAATATCAATATCATTGGTTGGCTCATCTAATAACAAAACGTTAGCACCCATCTTTAATGTCATTGCTAAATGAACACGATTGCGTTCACCGCCCGATAACACACTTAATTTTTTTCCTTGATCTACACCATTGAAATTAAATTTCGAAATGTAAGCGCGAGCATTTACCGACTTTCCACCAACAACCATCTGTTCAGTTCCACCAGAAATAATTTCATAAACAGTTTTATCAGGCAACAAAGAATCATGACTTTGATCTACGTAAGCTGTCACAACTGTTTCACCAACTTTAAAAGTACCACTATCAGGTTTTTCTTGATTCATGATCATGCGGAACAATGTTGTTTTACCTGCACCATTCGGTCCGATGATCCCAACGATTCCTGCTTGTGGCAATGCGAAACTTAAATTCTCTATCAACAATCGATCACCAAAACCTTTGCTGATACTTTCTGCTTCAATCACATTCGATCCTAAACGTGGTCCTGGCGGAATAAATAATTCTAGCTTATCTTCTTTCTCTTTCGTCTCTTCATTCAACATGCGATCATACGCTTGCAAACGGGCTTTCGATTTCGCATGACGCGCTTTAGGAGCCATCTTCACCCATTCTAACTCACGCTCCAACGTTTTCGCACGACGACTTTCTTGCTTCTCTTCTTGTTGTAATCGCTTCGATTTTTGTTCTAACCAACTAGTATAATTTCCTTGGTATGGAATTCCTTCACCACGATCTAATTCTAAAATCCATCCCGCAACATTATCTAGAAAATAACGATCATGCGTTACCGCGATAACTGTTCCTTTGTATTGCGCTAAATGATGCTCTAGCCACTCCACACTTTCTGCATCCAAATGGTTCGTTGGCTCATCCAACAAAAGTATTTCTGGCTCTTGCAAAAGCAATCTGCATAAAGCCAAACGACGACGTTCTCCTCCCGATAATATATTCACAGGTGAATCAGGCTCAGGACAACGCAACGCATCCATCGCCACTTCAATTCTGTTATCCAACTCCCACGCATTTGCCGCATCAATTTGATCCATCAACTCCGCTTGACGATCAATCAATTTCGTCATCTCATCATCCGTTAATGTTTCCCCTAATTTATTGTTCACCTCTTCATATTCATTCAAAATATTAACGATCGGTTGAACACCTTCCATCACTATTTCACGAGCTGTTTTAGTCTCGTCTAATTCTGGCTCTTGCGAGAGATATCCCACCGAATAGCCTGGCGAAAAAACTACATCACCTTGAAAAGACTTATCCAAACCAGCGATGATTTTCAACAACGAGGACTTCCCCGAACCGTTCAAACCTAGAATTCCGATCTTCGCTCCATAAAAGAAACTTAGATAAATATTTTTTAGTACTTGCTTTCCGGGCGCGTAAGTTTTACTAACACCCACCATTGAAAAGATAATTTTACGATCGTCTGCCATGTAATATTCCGTTATTAATTTAGACCTTTCAGTCAGTTATAGTATAAATTGTTAAAAGGATTGCAAAAGTACCCCATTCTAGGCAAACCTGAAAGAGTAAATCTGCGTATTAACTATATGAAAATTTACAACATGAATCAGTACAAGAAAATAGTATGTCTTTTTATTGCCATTCTCGCGGCTCAATGCACTTTAATGGGGCAACAATCGAGGATGAGTTACAAACTGATGCAACTTGTTCAACACGAGAGTAATTCGCAGAAATCTATTGCCGTTTTAATTAAGGGAAACGTGCCATATATCAAGGAAGAAGTGACACGTATGGGAGGTCATTTTAAATATGCGGTAGGAAATATTGCAGCAGTAAATCTTCCAGTTGAAGCACTTAAAACATTGGCTGATGATCCAAATATCCAGCGAATGGAAGAAGGTAGACAAGAATTGGAACCCATGAACGACCGAATGCTCATCAATAATAAAATTAACAAAGTGCATAGTGGAGTTTCTCCTCTTACACAAGGGTACGATGGTGAAGGCGTTATAGTCGGAATCATCGATTCTGGTATTGATTTTACCCATCCCGATTTTAAAGACTCATTAGGTAATACACGAGTTTTATGGATTTGGGATCATCTATTACCAAATGGTGCGAATACACCCTCGCTTTATGGTTACGGACAAGAATTTTCGGCAGCGGATATCAATGCGGGTAATGCCTCTGCTCATATTGACAATCTAGCGCATGGAACTCATGTGTCTGGTATCGCTACGAGCAACGGACGTTCCCATGTAGAGTATACGGGTGCGGCGCCTAAAGCGGATATCATAGCCGTTTCAGTTGATTTTAATAAGTCGGATGATGTTTGGTTAAGTTCAGTTGCTGATGCAGTAAATTATATTTATGATAAAGCGGATTCTGCTGGTAAACCTTGTGTGATAAACATAAGTGCTGGAACTTATTTTGGATCACATGATGGAAAAGATTTAACAGCGCAGGCAATCGATTATTTTATAACCGCAAAAGCAGGAAGATCATTAGCCGCGGCATCCGGAAATGCTGGCGGAAACCTTATACATGTTCAACATAATCTAAGTAACGATACTTTATTTACATGGTTCTCTAAGCCAAGTGCTTCTGCAGGAAATGGAATTTATATTGAGATGTGGGCAGATACTGCAAATTTTAAAAACGTACAATTTACAATCGGTGCAGATCAAATTACACCGCTTTACGAGGACCGCGCGCAATTAAATTGGATGAGCGTAATCCCAAATCTAAATGTTATTCGCCAGGATACATTGAAAAGTATTTCAGGAAATAAAATTGGTTTAGTACAACGTGTTAGTCAGTTGATTGGTGGCACGTATAGTATGATTTATTATATACTTCCTGATTCAACAAATTATTTTTATCGATTGATGAGTAAAGGTACAGGGAAATTTGATGTGTGGAGTTTTGATATGGTGACTTCGCCACTACCTGCTCCAAGTGCTTATCCAAATATTACACGTTACATTCTTCCTGATTTAAATCAAACAGTTTGCAGTAGTTTTCAGTGTAGTGATAAAGTGATAACTGTGGGACAATATGTAAATAGAAATAGTTATATTGATGTGAATGGGAACCTTCAAACATTTCCAACAACAGTAGGACAATTATCAGTTACATCGAGTAAAGGTCCAACGCGTGACGGAAGAATTAAACCTGATATAACTAGTACTGGCGAAGTAACATTATCAGCATTGCGTTTATCAAGCGTTGCATTTTTTCTTGCCAACCAACCGTATAAATTAGCTCCTGATTCTATTCATATTCGTGATGGAGGAACATCATCGGCAGCACCCGTTGTTGCGGGTACTGGTGCATTATTTTTTCAAAAGAATCCAACAGCAACATGGAACGATTACAAAACAAGAGTTAAGCTTTGTGCTGTACAAGATGCTTTCACTGGAATCATTCCCAATAACGATTATGGCTATGGAAAATTAGATGCATTTGCTGTAATGGTTGGATGCAATGCACTAGGATTTAATGAACATTCACTTACATCCATTAAAGTATTCCCAAATCCATCCAACGATAAAATTACAATCACTTTTCCAAGTCACGGAAATAATGCAAAATTAAATTTGATGAATTCAATTGGAGAAAAGTTAAGAAGCATTTCGATTTCTACTAGTCAGGATAAAATTGAAATTGCTAGAGAAAAGTTACCTGCAGGATTATATCTAATTTCTTTTTCTGATGAAGGTAAAACAAGCACGCAGCGAATTATATTCGAATAAGAAATAAAATTAATTTTAAAAAGAGATTGAAATTTTATAATGTATATACTATTTAAAATGCAAGCCACTTTTGGAGTTCAATCTTCAGACTGAAGAAAAAAAATCATTATTATGAATGATGAAATAAATACCAATAATTCTTATTTTAGCATTTACAAGAGTCCATTCTCACGAATCACTCATTACGCCAATCCTTTAAAGTTATTCGTGTTTGTTTAGAATTAACCCATTTAAGCTTCTGACAAATAATGTTACAAATAACCTAAAGAACTAACTATATCCACTTTTTAATCGTATTTTCATACAATGAAAAAAATAATAGTAACAATCCTACTTTGCGTATTTAATGTAATAGGTATATATGCACAACAGTCTTTTTGCGGGACAGATGCTGCCCGATTAATTCAATTAAATAATGATCCTGACTTTAAACAGAGAGAAGATAATGTAAATCAAATTTTATTTCATCAAGCTATTAAATCATTGGAGGACAAAAGAAGACTAATGTCAGCTACAAGTTACATCCCTGTAGTTGTACACATTGTTCACCAAAATGGCCCTGAGAATATTTCTGATTCTGATGTTATTGCAAGCATCAATCAATTAAATTTTCGATTTCAAAATGCAGCTCTTTATACTGACAGCACAGGTAACAATGTGGGCATACAGTTTTGCCTAGCTTCCATTGACCCATGGGGAAATCCGACTAACGGAATCACACGCGATGTATCTTCTCAAACAGATTTATCACTTCCAACTTCCAACGATTTTTTATTAAAGAATGTAAACCGTTGGGATCCTCTTCTCTATCTGAATATTTGGGTAATAAAAGTGGTACAAGAGAATGGCAAAATCTACGGAGGGTATGCATATCTCCCTGGCTCTTTAGGTCAGCAGAATGATGGAATAGTAGAAAGATATAACGTTTTAAATTCTGAAGTAACAACTCACGAAGTAGGACATTACCTTGGATTGTATCATACATTTAATGGTGTCTGTGCCAACTTTAATTGTCTACTCAATGGCGATTATGTTTGCGATACTCCACCTGATGCGTCAGACACTACCTATACGTGTCCGCAAAATTCCTGTTCTACCGAAATGAATGACACGAGTGGTTTCAATTCCTTTATAGCTGATGTAAATGATTTGCCCAATTACATGGATTATACTTCTTGCCCATTATCATTTACATTAGGACAAAGCGATAGAATGAATGCTTCACTTGGTCAGATAAGAACATTGTTATTGCAATCAAATGGTTGTGGACAACATCCGGGAGGTACTGTTCCTACAGCTTCTTTTACAGCAACGCCCGCTTGCGGAGGGATAATATTAAGCAACACAAGTTTAAACAGCATCAGTGCACGATGGGATTATGATGGCGATGGAATTGTAGATTATTATGGGAATTCATTTAAATACAATCCCCTGGCAACTGGATCATATGCTGTGAAGCTTTATGCACAAGGAATTGGTGGTATTGATACGATAACACAAATAATTTTCGCACAATATTATCCATATCAAAACTATCCTTTAATAAATGGTTATTTAGGTTTAAGGCTTTCTGCCTCCGGCCAAATTAATGCATGTGCGGGAGAAACATTAACCTTTCAGGGTGAACCCGGAATGGCTCATTATTATTGGACTAATGGAGATACTACACAAAATAGTTCTTTCACTACTCCTACTACTCCATTTGTTATTTCTCTTACAACGATTGATTCGGCCGGACTTGTGTGGTCTGTCTGTTATCCTGTATCCGTAAATACGGTACCTGCTCCTACTTCAGCTGTTGTTAGCATTGCTCCTGGTGATTCTACTTTCTGTATTGGTAATCCCATTAATCTATTAATTACATACAGTCCTATCTGGCTTAATAGTCAGTTGTATTATTACCAAGGAAATTTACAAGGCTTTCATGACAGCACCTACTCCACTTCCCTTAATTCCTTTAATGCTTTTTGGATATACCAAACAGATACTAATGGATGTATATCCAGATCCAATATTATTACAGTTATTGGCTCCGATGTATCATTGCCCGGAAACATAAGTAATTTGGGAGGTAACCTTTTGGATTATCCTGCCGGAAATCACCATGAATGGTATTTTAACGGAACACCCATTCTAAATTCAGATTATGAGTTATATACCATGACACAGATTGGATGCTATCGTGCATTTTCCTGGTGGGCTGATAAAAACTGTGGAACATTTTCTTTAGATTCCGTTTGTATTTCAGCTGTTGGACTACAGCAAAATACTTTTGAAAATTCTATGATTATTTATCCAAATCCAGCGACCAGCCAACTAACCATTGAAAGCATAGATTATAAAATAGTAAGCATAAATATGTATGATGTCGTTGGACAAGAAGTAAATCATTTGATAATAAATAAGAAGCAAACGACAATAGATCTAAGCAATGTGCAAAAAGGGATATATTTTTTGAAAATTATTGATAGTAGCAATAGAGTAATTAATAAAAAAATTACGCTGCAGTAAAACTCATGGCTACAAATAAAAAATAATTATTGCGTAACATGGAGGAACTTGCTCCTACAGATACGATGACGATTGGTCCAATTGGTTCCCGTTCCGCATATTATTTTGATAATATTTGTTTAAGTAGTGATTCACTTTATAATGAAACTTGGATAGGATTAATTGAAAATAATATTTTTAAGTTCAATATAATTATTCAGCCAAATCCTTCCAACGATAAAATAACAATTACTTTTCCTACACACAGCAACACTTCGAAATTAGAATTGATAAATGCTATTGGCAAAAGATTACGAAGCATGAATATTTCTTCTAGTCAGGATAAAATTGAAATTTTCAGAGAAAAGTTACCTGCAGGATTATATCTTATTTCTTTTACTGATGAAGGAAAAAAAAGTACAAAGCGAATTATATTCGAATAAGAAATAAAATTAATTCAAAAGCGATTGGCAGTAATGTTAATTACCCTTTTTGTTTTAGAAAGCCTTGATAATTTTATTTCAAATGAAATAGCATGCAATGCATCTTAATGAATCCTTTTAAATACTTTTGTATTCATGTTGCAAAAACTTACTCATTACCTCTCCTTAATAAAATTTAGTCATACGCTATTTGCACTTCCGTTTGCGGCGATAGGATTTACATTAGCAATTACGCAGGAGAATTTTACATTTAGCGGAGTATTAGCTCTTAAAGTAGTTTTGTGTATGGTCTTCGCTCGTTCGGCAGCAATGGCTTTTAATCGTTGGGCAGATCGTCATTTTGATGCAAAAAATCCACGAACTGCCATACGAGAAATTCCTGCTGGAGTGATCTCGCCCAATTCAGCAATATTTTTTGTGATGTTAAATTGTATTGCGTTTATCATAACAACCTACACCATCAATTCGGCTTGTTTCTTTCTATCCCCAATTGCATTAGCATTAATTTTAGGATATAGTTATACGAAACGATTTACATCACTCTGCCATTTAATTCTTGGACTCGGATTATCTCTCGCTCCCATCGGCGCATGGATTGCAGTAACAGGAAAATTTGCATTGCTACCATTATTATTTTCTTTCGCTGTATTATGTTGGGTAAGCGGATTCGATATCATCTATGCATTACAAGACGAAGATTTCGATCGCTCACAAGATCTGTATTCCATACCTAGAGTTTTTGGAACGGTAAGATCATTAACGCTCTCCAATAATTTACATATTGCTGCTTCACTTTTTCTATTAGCAGCAGGACTAACAGGAAATTTCAATTGGATTTATTATGCAGGCTGGATTATATTCACAAGTTTATTAATCTATCAACATACGTTAGTAAAACCAAATGATTTAAGTAAAGTAAATCTCGCTTTCGCAACAACAAATGGAATCGCAAGTGTTGTTTTTTCTGTGTTTGTAATTACTTCAAGATTGATTTAAAAAATCGTACTTTATTATTTTTAATTTTAGGTTAGTCTTTTAATCAAAAGAAAAAACTTTGGTTTCTTAAAAGGGCAATTCATCCCAATACATAAACCTTCTCCTAATAACCTTTGATCTTGTCGCGCCATTTCGTATTTTTGAATATTAGCGCCACTTATGAATAACCAAACCCAAAATACTGACAAGCAACAACTTAGCTTTAACGAGTTTAAAGTGGAAGTTTTGAACGATTACCGAATAGCAGTTGAAAGTCGTCAGGCAAGTCTATTAGGTAGAAAAGAGGTACTGACAGGCAAAGCCAAATTTGGAATATTTGGTGATGGAAAAGAGGTTGCTCAACTTGCAATGGCAAAGGCTTTTCGTAATGGTGATTTCCGCTCGGGATATTATCGTGATCAAACTTTTATGTTCGCCGCAGGACTATTAACTATCCAAGAATTTTTCGCACAACTTTATGCAAATCCTGATGTGAATGCAGAACCATCATCAGCAGGTCGTTGTATGAATGGCCACTACTCTACTCGATTGCTTAACGAAGATGGAAGCTGGAAAGATTTAGTGAACTTAAAAAATTCTTCTGCTGATATCTCTCCAACAGGTGGTCAGATGCCACGATTGGTTGGACTTGCTTATGCATCAAAATTATACCGTAGCAACCCCGCTCTTGCAGAAAAAATGAGTGGCTTTACATTAAATGGAAATGAAGTTGCATTCGGAACAATTGGTGATGCATCAACATCAGAAGGAATTTTCTTTGAAGCATTTAATGCCGCAGGTGTTTTACAGATTCCAATGGCAATGTCGGTATGGGATGATGGTTATGGAATTTCTGTTTCTGCAAAATATCAAACTACCAAACAAAATATTTCTGAAATACTTAAAGGCTTCGAACGCACTAACGAAAAAGAAGGCTATCAAATTTTAATTGCTAATGGTTGGGACTATGTTAGCTTAGTCGAGACTTACGAGAAAGGTGTTGCATTATGTCGCGAAAAACATATTCCAACATTATTTCATATCCGTGAATTAACACAACCACAAGGACATTCAACAAGTGGTTCGCACGAACGCTACAAGTCGAAAGAACGATTAGCATGGGAAGAAGAATTTGATTGCAATCGTAAAATGCGGGAGTGGATTCTTGAATCTGCTATCGCAACTACTGAAGATTTAGATCAGATAGAAACTGCTGCTAAAAAAACTGTGAACGATGCTAAACGTCTCGCTTGGGATGCACAACAAACTGGAATTAAAACAGAATTAGCAGATGCAATATCACTGCTTACAGCTGCAACAACAAAAAGTAAAAATAAAGTTTTTATAGAACGTTTTATCAATCAACTTCGTGAGTTAGCAGAACCTGAACGCAAGGAAATTATCATTGTTATTAAGAAAGTTTTGCGTATGTTGAAAGATGAGAATTTTCAAGAACGTAATCAATTAATTTCGTGGCTAAAAAATTATATGATGATCAATAAAGATCGTTATGATGGACATCAATACAGTCAAAGTAAATGGAACGCACTTGATGTAAAAGTTAATGCGATACAGTATGCAACAGATGCTCCAATGGTAGATGGTCGTGAAGTATTGCTTGCAAATTTCGATACTATTTTTTCTCGTCATCCTGAAGTAGTTGCTTTCGGTGAAGATGTTGGCGGTATCGGTGGCGTAAATCAAACGTATGCAGGATTGCAAGAGAAACATGGCGATAATAGAATCATTGATACAGGAATTCGTGAAGCAACAATACTCGGACAAGGTATCGGTTTAGCTCTTCGCGGTTTCCGACCCATTGCAGAAATTCAATACTTAGATTATCTTGCGTATGCAATTCAAATCATGAGTGATGATCTTGCATGTTTACATTATCGCACCAAAGGCGGACAAAAAGCACCATTGATAATTAGTACACGCGGTCATCGTTTAGAAGGTGTATGGCATTCAGGTTCTCCTATGCAATTTATTTTAGGAGCTATTCGGGGAATTCATGTTTTAACTCCTCGTAACATGACGCAAGCCGCAGGATTTTACAATACCATTCTTGCTTCTGATGAACCTGCTTTAATTATTGAACCGCTAAACGGATATCGCATCAAAGAAAAACTTCCTTCCAACCTTGGTGATTTCAGAATTCATATTGGAGTTCCTGAAACGTTGGTTGAAGGTAATGATATTACAATTGTAACGTATGGTTCATGCTGCAGAATTGCTCAAGAAGCAGTTCAACAATTAGCAGAGCATCATGTATCTTGCGAATTAATTGATGTACAAAGTTTACTTCCTTTCGACATCAATCATCACATCGTTAAATCAATTGCAAAAACAAATAAGGTTTTATTTTTCGACGAAGATGTGCCTGGTGGTGCAACCGCATTCATGATGCAACAAGTTATGGAGATGCAAGGTGCTTATAAATTTCTTGATACAGAACCGAAAACGTTAACTGCAAAAGAACATCGTCCTGCCTATGGTTCTGATGGCGATTATTTCTCGAAGCCAAGTACTGAAGATGTTTTCGATACGGTATATGAAATGATGCATCGATATAATCCTACTAAATATCCTGCAATCTACTAAATCTACTAAGGGATACAGATTTTTATTATGACATTTAACCGAATTACAGAATCAGAATCGAAGTATGATCATCTCGAAAAGATGAACATAAAAGAACTGCTTGAAAATATAAATCGAGAAGATAAATCTGTACCACTGGCTATTGAAAAAGTAATTCCTGATATTGAAAAACTAGTGGATGCAATCATTTTACAAATGAAAATTGGTGGTCGACTTTTTTATATGGGTGCAGGAACCAGCGGACGATTAGGAATTGTTGATGCATCGGAATGTCCTCCTACTTTTGGAGTGCCTCATGGATTGGTTATTGGCATTATTGCTGGTGGTGATGTAGCAATTCGTAAAGCTGTTGAATTTGCTGAAGATGATATACATCAAGGTTGGAAAGATCTATTAGAATATTCCATCACCAGTGATGATGTTGTAATTGGTATCGCAGCATCGGGAACTACGCCCTATGTGATTGGTGCACTTACTGAATGTAAGAATAATAAAATCCTTACAGCATGCATTACTTGTAATCCTGGAAGCCCGGTAGGAAAAGTTTCTGATCATGCCATCGAGGTGGCAGTTGGTCCGGAATTCGTGACTGGCAGCACCCGTATGAAGGCTGGAACCGCACAAAAATTAGTGCTGAATATGATTTCAACTGCTACGATGATTCGCTTGGGAAAAGTGCGCGGAAATAAAATGGTTGACATGCAATTAAGTAACAATAAACTTATTGATAGAGGAACCAAAATGCTGATGCAAGCGTTAAATATCAATGAAGATATTGCAAGTAAATTATTACTAGAAAATGGAAGTGTGAGAATGGCGATGGAAGCATTCAAAAAGTAATTAACTGCGAACAAATAAAAAAGTTTTATGTAAATAGTGAATCCTAAAAAAAAATTCGTGAAATTTGTATAATCTCCAATGCATGGAGAGAGAGAAAGAGTATTAGTATGCAAGATATTGAACCTTATTATTCATGGCGTCATCTTTACATGGCAGATGAAGATGATTTATCTCCATTTTATGGAAGAGAGTACAATGAATTTGAATATACAAATACAGTGTATAATTATTATATTCATCCTCAATGGGATGATTTTGGATCAAGTACGTTATACATGAAAATACTTTTTGCCGACTATGATCAAAATTTTGCAATACTAGAATTTATCGGCGAATGGAATGACGCTATCAACAACGATATTATGTTGCTTAAGCGTGATGTAATTGATGTAATGATTCGCAATGGAATAAATAAATTCATTTTGATCGGTGAAAACGTATTGAATTTTCATGCTTCCGACGATTGCTATTACCAAGAATGGTTTGATGATGTGGAAGATGGATGGATCGTTGCCTTAAATTTTAGAGATCACGTTTTACAAGAGTTTTCCAAGAATAACATCGACTATTATCTTATTTACGGAGGTGAATTGAACGATTCTCGTTGGAGAACATATAATCCTAATCAACTGTTTTTAGGAATAGAGGAAGTAATTAGTCATAGATTAGCATAAGTTTTTACCTTTCATATCATAATGATGTTATTTTTACCGCATGACAGGAATCAGCACCATTAAAACTTTACTCATTAGTTTGCAGATGCTGCTGTTATTGTTATTTGTACAGCCGCAAAAAAACCTGTTAAAAGCTACTATCCAGAAAGGTAAAGCTTCGTATTATGGTGATGAGTTTGATGGACGCAAAACTGCGAGTGGTGAAATTTTTAGAAATGCAGATTTCACTGCTGCCCATCGAGCACTTCCATTTAACACTTACGTAAGAGTTACGAATCAAAAAAATAATTTGTCGGTTACCGTTCGTGTAAATGATCGTGGACCTTATGTAAAATCTAGAATTATCGATTTGTCAGAGTCGGCAGCACGAAGAATTGGCAGTTATATGCACGGACTAGCATCAGTAAAAATAGAAGTACTACATGTCATTCAACTTACTAAAGAAATCGATAGCATTTTCAATTGTAATGATGTAAATGATTGCCTTGGTAATCCTGAATCACTAAATAATAATTCTATCTCACTTTGGAGAACAAAAGATCTTGTACACATCCTGTATATAGCAAATGAAATTTATTTAGAAGAAGATGTTGACAAAGTTTTAATAGTAGGACAAGGTTTAGGGAACAATCGAATCTATCATTTAGTAATCACTGGCATCAACAATAAAAAAGTTGCAAAAGAACAAATAGATTATTTCGAACATAAAGGTTTTATGGATGTAAGAATGTTCAAATAATTATATAGAACCTTCCTTAAATTTATTTAGAAAAATTTCTATCGCTTGCCTGTCTATTGGAAATGTAAAATCATCGATGCATATTTTATTTAGAGCGATCCAACGAAAACGCTCTTCGCCTTCGGTATTCGGCTGAGCATAATTCTCTCTATATTTACTTATTAGGTAATCTGGTGCTACGGTAGCATAATAAACACCGATGACTTGGTGGTTACTATTAAATGCAGATTGAACAAAAATATCAGTAGTGTGCTGATGCTCTATCCTTCCAACTTCGATTCCTAGTTCTTCTCTTAATTCACGACGAAGACAATCGGTTGTACTTTCACCAAATTGCAAACCACCACCTGGAAATTTCCGCATGAAAGTGTTAAAGTGGTATTCTTCTGCAACTAATATTTCTTCATTCTTATTGATGAGAAAGGCGTAAACGCGAATATTGAAATGCTTATCGTCTTTCATGTGATTTTCTCATTTACAAAGATATAAATCCATTAATATCTTACATTTTAAAAATCCTAAAAATCAAGCAATTATTTTACTTAATGGAAAATATGTGTGACATTTCATCGATAAGTCTAAATTTTTTTATCGATTATTTTAAAAACCTTACAAAGGTCACTATTTATCAAACATGCAAAAAAACAATCCGTATAAACTGTGATATTATTCTAATTAATGTTCCATATAATTCTTGAATGTAAACTAACTTGCCTCATCATGAAAAAATTATTTATTATTTACTCGTTGATTGTTGTATCCTTCCTCTCTTGTAAAAAAGATGATAGCAGCACTACGATAACACCTGACAATGGAAATGGAGGTAACACTTCTACAGTACCCACTACATTCAGTCAAAAAGTATTGTTAGAGGAATTTACGGGCGCAAGCCAGGCGCAATGTCCTGATGGCTTTGTAAAGATGGATAATATTCTTGCTGCAAATCCTAATACCTCAATTCCTGTAGAAATTCATTATAGTGATGCCATGGAATTAAATCAATACACCACATTATATACAACATTTAATAATGGAAATGGTGCCATGTTTCCTTCTGCATTAATAAACAGAATAGCATCATTAAGTACTGTCATTTTAAACAGAACGCAATGGCAATCCAATTATGATGTAGCAAAAACAAAATCTGCAGGAGCTGGATTATCTATAAAATCATCCGTTTCGGGAACGACAGCAACAGTAGAAGTTCATTGTGGCTTCAATCAAATTTTAGCAGGAAATTATTCACTTACTGTTTACTTATGTGAAAATAATGTAGTAGGAAGTGGTTCATTATATGATCAACGCAATTCTTATAACACGTCAACTGGACATCCATATTTTGGTGCTGGCGACCCCATAGTAAACTTTAATCACAATTATGTTTTACGCAATGTAATAAGTGCTCCTTTAGGAGATGCGATCCCAACTGCTAAACTTGTAAAAGGTGGCGAATACATCAAAACATACACAATAAATATAGCTTCCTACAAACTCATAAACTTAAACATTGTAGCGTTTATTAGCAAAACAGGAATAGGGGCAATTGATCAACCAATTGTTAATGTTCAAAAAGCAAAATTAGGCACCACAAAAAATTGGGATTAGCAAAGTTATCAATGCATTGACAGAGGAAGGTTGTTCATTCAATCTTCCTCTTTTTTAATACTAAAAGACAGCGAAATACAAATACTATTTCAATGGCTTTGTCAGATGATACACTATAAATCCTTCCCCAATTTAAATCAACATTGTAAGAAATCTTTACAATTGATTCATTTTACTTTTCAATGAATAGTAAAATTGTCCTATCCGAAATTAATTCATACCAACATGAAAAAACTACTTCTATTAATTGCCAGTACAGGATTTCTCTTCTCCTCATGCCAAAAAGATGAGAGTTCAAATCCAGCAGCTGACGTACCATCACCGACGAACAGAAATTCCAATACAGGAATTACAGCGGTGAGTCCGCTTCCAACAAAATTCCTCAAAAAGATTTTAGTGGAAGAATATGTTGGTACAACTAATGGATTTGTTCCTGAAGCAAACAACAATCTACAAAGAATAGTACAATCGTATCGCGATCGAGTGTACTCTTTGGGAATGCATTACAATGACCCTTTGACAACACTTCAAACAAGTAAAATTCTAAATCAATTAGGTAATCCGAATCCTACTATTCCAACGGGAACAATAGATCGCAAAGCATACAATGGCTTAACATTTATGGATTCAAAATCATTTCCAAATAATGTTACATTATCGTTATCATCTACACCCAACTGTGGTTTAGCCATTACCTCTTCTGTTTCCAATCGCATTGCCGACATCTATATTCATTGCGGATTTTTAGCAACGTTACCAGGAAATTATAATGTTACAGCATATATTGTAGAAGATCGTGTGACTAACACAAATTTGAATTTGCAACAAGCCAATGCATTTAATAATAATTCATCAAGTGCATTCTATCACCTTGGAAACCCTATAGTGAATTACACTCATTACAACGTAATTTCTAAATTGCTAACAAATTCGTTAGGAGATGGTATTAATCCGGCAGCAAATGTACCGGGAGGAAAATACATTCATCATTTAAGAACAGATATGCCGAGAAAATTAGATGCAAACAGTACTCTAATGATTATTACATTCTTAACGAATACTTCAACGAATGAAGTAGTAAATGTTCAAAAAGCACCATTAGGATCAGTAAAAGATTGGAATTAATTTCGATTTAAACTCTCTATTGCTAAAGCAAAAAAGAAGGCTACCGTCTTCTTTTTTGCTTTAACTTTTATTTTAAACAAATCATCGTCATGAGTTCACTAATCATCATCGCAGTAGCTCCCCATATCTTTTTTCCATCAATAAAATAATAAGGAGTATCACTGGGGGTTCCACGACCACTAGAAAAATCACCACGCATGATATTTTTATCTTCTTTAAAATCACTCAACTTTGGAATTAAGACTTGAACAACTTCGTTTTCACTTAATATAAATTTGGGCGCCATATCCGTAACTCCAATAAAAGGGAAAACTAAAAATTTACTTGGAGGTATATAGATGGAACTAAGCATTCCAACAATTTCAATTTGCTCCTGATTTACACCTATCTCTTCATAAGTTTCTCGTAGAGCCGTTGCTTCAAAATTTATATCGTCGATTTCTGCTTTTCCACCAGGAAAACTAATTTGATTCGCATGAACAAAATCACCTCCCGTCCTTTCAATAAGTACTATTCTAACATTTTTATTCTCATCTGGAAAAAGAAGTATTAATACTCCTGCATTTCTATAATCCTTCTCTCTTTCTAAATAATAATTGGTGGTAAATCGATGCGGAGGTGCCATCTTTTGATGCGCTTCCATGCCAGGCAAACTAGCTTCAGAATATTTTTTTATTTTTGAGATTATCCCCTGGAATGCAAATTCGTTCATGCCATTTTTTCTACTAATTTTCCATTAGTATTTAACTTCACTCTTTTTCGTTCTCCAATCTGTTGACGCCACATTGCATAATATAATCCCTTTAATTCTAATAATTCTTCATGACGACCGGATTCAACAATTTGTCCCATTTCTAAAACATGAATTGTATCCGCATGCATGACCGTTGATAACCGATGAGCAATTAATATCGTTATATGTTTTCTATTTTCAGAAATGCTCCGTACTGTTTCAGATATCTCTTCTTCCGTTAATGAATCCAATGCAGATGTGGCTTCATCAAATACAAGTAATGATGGTTGACGTAACAATGCTCTTGCAATTGATAATCGTTGCTTTTCTCCTCCCGAAACTTTTACACCACCTTCGCCTATTACTGTATCCAATCCTTTCTCTGCCCTAGCAAGCAAATTCCCTAACGATGCCTTATTTAACATCGACAAACACTCTTCATCTGTAGCATTTGGTGCCACAAACAATAAATTTTCTCGAATTGTTCCTGAAAATAATTGAGTGTCTTGTGTCACTAAACCAATCTGTGTTCTCAACTCATCCAAATTAATATCTTTCGAACTAGTGTTGTTATATAGAATTCTACCATTTGGAGGGCGATATAACCCAACAAGTAATTTTACTAAAGTGGTTTTACCTGATCCTGATGGTCCAACAAATGCAACCGTTTGACCAATATTGGTTGCAAAAGAAATATCAGTAACCGCATTTGAATTTGCAGTTTGATGTTTGAAAGAAACGTTTTCAAATTCGAATCGAGTAATCGGACCTAATTTAACAGGATGCTCTGGACGAGGTTCAGGTTTCATATTCAGAATTTCTTGATAGATTTCAAGAGAAACTTCTGCTTCACGATAGATTGAAATAATATTTCCTAACTCCTGTAATGGCCCGAAAATAAAGAAGGAATAAAATAACATCGTCATTAATTGACCTACTGTAATTTGTTTTTGAAAAATAAGATATAACATCACGAACAAGATTGCAGTTCGTAGAAAATTAACAAAGGTTCCTTGTATAAAACTAATACTTCGAATGTATTTTACTTTCTTCAATTCAAGTTTTAAAATTTTCTCAGTAGTCGTATTCAAGCGATCAATTTCTTGTTGAGATAAACCTAAACTTTTAACAAGTTCAATATTTCTTAACGATTCTGTTGTAGATCCTGCGAGCGCTGTTGTTTCAGCAACAATAATCTTTTGAATCCTTTTTACTTTCTTACTTAGATAAAATGTAATTATTCCAATAATAGGAACACTACCGAAGTAAAGCGGAGCAATAAGCCAATGAAGGTGCACCGCATAAACACAAACAAAAATGATTGCAACAAGAGAGGTAAATAATACATTCACTACAGCATTCACAAGTTTTTCAACATCAGCTCGTACTTTTTGCAACCTTCCTAATGTTTCTCCGCTACGCTGATCTTCAAAAACTTCATAAGATAATTCGAGACTATGACGAACACCATCTGCGTAAATCTTTGCGCCTAATTTCTGGGTAATCACATTGACATAATAATCCTGAAAATTTTTTGCAACGCGGCTCACAAAGGCAACTCCCATTGCCGCTAGCAACCAATAACCAACTTGAAAAAATTGTGATTGCGAGAGTTGCGTTGCTTTATTTGCAAACCGATCTATGATATTTCCAAAAATATATGGATCTAATAAAGAGAAAACCTGGTTAATGGCTGCGAGTACTAACGCAAAGAAAATAATTTTTGAATACGGTCTGAGATAGGTGTAGAGAAGCTTCATAGATTTGCAAAGGTAAGAATTAACAACGGCTTGTTATTAAGCCAAAATATTTACAACAAAATACTAGCAATAATTAGTAAATTTGATGCGTTATCAAACAAACAAGACGACCATCCCAATGAAATATTTTATTCTTTCAATCCTATTATTTTTTTGCTTGAATGCCTCCGCTCAACATACTATTATTATGAAAAATGGGGAGAAAATGGAAGGTGAACTTCAGTCAATTAAAGATAATACTGTTACTTTTTTTCATAAGGGAAGTATCATCACATTTCAAGTTGGGGAAATAAGTGCAATACAATTTGGAGATGCTGTAAAAACAAGTTCTGGCGGAAGTACGACCTCTGGAACTAAAGGTGTTTCTTATGTGATGCCTGGTCGCAAATTAACGAAACAACCAAGAGTAGATAACCTCACCATGGAGAAAGGTATCGTTGTAGTTTCCATAACAATCAACAAATATGGAAATGTAATTAAAGCTGATCCTGGTGCTGAAGGTACGACAACAACGAGTCAATATTTACTCACAAAAGCGAAACAAGCAGCGGAAAGCGCAATGTTTGATGGAGGAACTATAATGCCATTGGAACAAAAAGGAACCATTACAGTAACATTTTAATACCCATTAACAAAACCTAAAGAGTTACATGAAAGTGTAGCTCTTTTTTTTACACCAAAATATTTTTCGCTTATAAGATTTCCAAAAACAGATTTTATATCTCGAGGTGCGATTTTTTATAGTAGTTTCCTGACGTATTGACTTGTAAAATAAATATCATAGGAAATTATGACTTAAAACATCAAACCACATCTGTCAATATTTCACGAATGTAGCTATCTTTAGCAATGGGATCATCTTTGATATACCTTAACAAAATAATAAGATATGAATTTCAATCAATACACAACAAAATCACAAGAAGCTGTTCAAGAAGCACAGAATATTGCTACTGCAAATGGTCAACAAGCGATTGAAACTGGACATATTCTCAAAGCATTAATGGAAGTTGATGAGAATGTAGTACCCTTTCTTTTAAAAAAGCTCAATATAAATATTGCACAGTTCGAGAATAAATTAAATACAATAGTCGCCAATTATCCGAAGGTATCTGGGGCTAGTCCATATCTTGGAAATGATGCTTCCGCAGCACTTCAAAAAGCACAACAACTCATCAAAGAATTTAAAGATGAATTTGTTTCTGTTGAACACGTACTTCTTGGTATTTTATCTGGAAAAGATAATGTTGCAAAATTATTAAAAGAAGAAGGAGTAAATGAAAAGGAATTACGCAATGTTATTCTCGATTTAAGAAAAGGTGAACGTGTTACTAGCGCAAGTGCTGAAGAAACATATAACTCATTAAGTAAATACGCACGTAATCTAAATCAACTTGCTAGAGAAGGAAAATTAGATCCAGTGATTGGACGAGATGAAGAGATTCGAAGGGTATTACAAATTCTTTCACGACGCACAAAAAACAATCCAATTCTCATTGGCGAACCAGGCGTAGGGAAAACGGCTATCGCAGAAGGATTAGCACATCGCATCATTAATGGTGATGTTCCTGAAAACTTAAAAAGCAAAGTGATCTATTCATTAGATATGGGCTCTCTAATTGCTGGTGCAAAATACAAAGGTGAATTCGAAGAACGTTTAAAAGCTGTTGTAAAAGAAGTTACAAGTGCTGAAGGTGACATTGTATTATTCATTGATGAAATACATACATTAGTTGGTGCAGGTGGTGGCGAAGGTGCCATGGATGCTGCAAATATTTTGAAGCCTGCATTAGCTAGAGGAGAATTACGCGCTATCGGTGCTACAACTTTAAACGAGTATCAAAAATATATTGAAAAAGATAAAGCACTTGAACGTCGTTTCCAAAAAGTAGTTGTTGAAGAACCAAATGTTCAAGATGCCATCTCCATTCTTAGAGGATTAAAAGAACGTTACGAAACACATCATAAAGTTCGTATTAAAGACGATGCAATTATTGCCGCTGTTGAATTAAGTGATCGCTATATCAATGATCGTTTTCTTCCAGATAAAGCAATTGATCTTATTGATGAAGCTGCAGCGAAATTACGAATGGAAATGGATTCTGTTCCTTTGGAATTAGATGAGATTCAACGTAAAATTATGCAACTAGAAATTGAACGCGCTGCTATTAAACGAGAAGGGGACAAGAAAAAAGTTGAAGAGTTAAGCGAAGAACTTGCCAATTTAAATGAACAAAGAAATGCCATTAAAGGTCGTTGGGAATCGGAGAAAAAAATAATTGATACAATTCAACAAACGAAAGAGCAGATAGAGAATTTTAAACTCGAAGCCGAACAAGCAGAACGTGCTGGTGACTATGGGAAAGTGGCCGAAATTCGTTATGGAAGAATCAAAGAAGAAGAGGAGAAATTAATAACATTTAATACTAAATTGATCGATGCGCAAAAGGATAAAGCAATGATTAAAGAGGAAGTGGATAGTGAAGATATTGCTGATGTAATTAGTAGATGGACAGGAATTCCAGTATCAAGAATGTTACAAAGTGAACGTGAAAAATTATTAAATCTTGAAGAAGAGTTACATCAACGTGTAGTTGGACAAGAAGATGCTATAAGTGCATTGTCAGATGCAGTGCGAAGAAGCAGAGCTGGTTTACAAGACATGAAACGACCAATAGGATCATTCATATTTCTCGGAACTACTGGTGTTGGAAAAACCGAATTAGCAAAAGCATTAGCCGAATATTTATTCAATGATGAAAATGCAATGACGCGTATCGACATGAGTGAATTTCAAGAGAAACACTCTGTGAGTAGATTGATTGGCGCGCCTCCGGGATATGTAGGTTATGATGAAGGCGGACAACTCACAGAATCTGTTCGTAGAAGACCTTATTCTGTAGTATTGCTTGATGAAATTGAAAAAGCACATCCTGACGTATTCAATATCTTACTTCAAGTTTTAGATGACGGAAGATTGACAGATAACAAAGGAAGAACTGCTAACTTCAAGAATACTATCATTATCATGACTTCAAATATTGGAGCCCACATTATTCAAGATAATACTGAGAAGATGACCGATAAAAATCGTGAGGAAGTATTAGCGAAAACAAAGGTGGAAGTTTTTGATTTGTTAAAGAAAACGATTCGTCCTGAATTTCTAAATCGTATTGATGAAATCATTATGTTTAATCCATTAAACAGAGATGAGATTCGAGTGATTGTAAATTTGCAATTCAAATCTGTTGCTGATATGCTTGCTAAGAATTCGATTCAATTAACCATCTCATCAGAAGCAATTGATTGGTTAGCACAATTAGGCTACGATCCGCAATTTGGTGCACGTCCTTTGAAAAGAGTAATGCAAAAACGTGTGTTAAATGAATTGAGTAAACAAATCCTTGCAGGAACAATAAATAAGGAAGACAAGATTGAGATTGATCTGGATGACAAAAATAATTTCATCTTTAAAAATGTTGTTGAAGAATTCAGCGAATAATTTCTATCAAATAAAAAATCCCCGATCATTAATTTTTGATCGGGGATTTTTTTATGGAATATAACAATAAATATCTTCGTAAAAAATTGTGAAAAATCACTTACTCTTCTTCAAAGAAAAAGTAAATATTGTTCCATTTCCATATTCACTACACACCGAAATATGTTGTTGATGTGCCTCAATAATATGTTTCACAATCGCTAATCCTAAACCAGTTCCACCTTGATCTCGAGATCTACTTTTATCTACTCGATAAAAACGCTCAAATAACCTCGGTAAATGTTGCTTTTCAATACCAATACCATCATCTGCAACATCAACAATAATTTTATCGTCAACATCCATAAATCGCACTTCTGTTTTCCCGTCTTTCTTTCCGTACTTGATAGAATTAACAATTAAATTCACTAACACCTGCCGAATTAAATCCTTATCAGCATATACATAAGGTTGCTTTTCATTCGGGCTATTTAAAACTACTTTCACATTACGATCCCGTCCTTGCATTTCAAGCGATTCAATTACTTCGCGAACGAGCTCATTAAAATCAAACGTGCGTTGCTCGATATTTAATTCACCAGCTTCTAATTTCGAAATAGATTCAAGATCATCAACAATACTTATTAGTCGATCAATACCTTTACTTGCCTTATTTAAATATAAAACATTAACATCGGCATCATCAATACCTCCATCAATCAAAGTATGTACATAACCTTGTATACTAAATATGGGTGTTTTTAATTCGTGTGAAACATTACTTAAAAATTCACGACGATAATTTTCTGTTTGTTTCAACTGATCAATTTCATCACGCGACTCATTGCTCCAATCAATTAAAATTTGATTTATTTCTGACGTGATATCTCGCTCACCTTCTCTAAAAGTTCGAAATGGCTCATTTGGATACCGTAATCGCAAAATATTTTTATGGATTTGGTTGAGATTAGTAATGATGTATCGATGGTATAAAAAACGGAAAGTAAATCCTATCAATAAAAAAGCACACAATGAAATTATTATAACGAAATACGATGGAACAATAATCGACAAGGAATAAAACAAAATACAATTGAGGACGGCAATTATTACCGAAATCAATAAAGATGTTGCTATTGCTAAAGTAGTAGGTTTCATTTGTTGGAATACAAACTTAATTCTAAATTAGATATGCGAAACAAAAAAATACAATTCCTATTTAATTGAGAACCTAACTTATACGCCCTGAAAAAAAATAATCTAGAATATTAAAATTATTTAGATGTCGAACTTATACCCAATTCCTTTTATTGTTTTTATCAATTCATCACCCAACTTCTCGCGAATTTTACGAATATGTACATCTATCGTACGATCGCCAACAATAATTTCAGTTCCCCACACACGAGCCAGAATATCTTCTCTAGTAAAAACTTTTCCTGGTTTGGAAGTGAGTAATGATAATAACTCAAATTCTTTTCTTGGGAAGGATATTGGCAGCTCGTCCTTATACACCAAATAACTTTCTCGGTCAATTTTTAAACTACCAATCTGTATACTTGTATTATCACTTATTTCACTTCCATTTATTCTACGTAATAATGCTTTGATTCTACTAAGCATTATTCTAGGCTTGATTGGTTTAGAAATATAATCATCAGCGCCAACATCAAAACCAGCAATCTGTGAATACTCCTCATTTCGAGCAGTTAAAAAGGTTATAATTGTACTTTTAAGTTCGGGAATCTCTCTAATCTGTCGGCATGCTTCAATTCCATCCATCACAGGCATCATAATATCCATAATAACAAGATGGGGTTTCTCCCGCTTAGCAATATCCACTGCCTCTTTACCATTTTTCGCAAGCAAAACTTGATAACCTTCCTTCTTGAGATTATACTCCATAAATTCGAGTATGTCTAATTCATCATCAACCAATAGGATCTTAATCGTATTATTCTCCATGCTCTTTTTTATTCGCTACAAAGTTCAATTGTGAATGTTATTAAAATGTTAATCATACTTTAAGACAATCCTATTAAAAATATTGAATTTAATTACGTTTCTAAATTTTTTCTATTGGAAAAGCAAACTTACGAATGGATACGTTGCAAAAACTAATTTCCAAACAATACTTCTATGTTGCTTCCATTCAATAATTTTTAATGATTTTACTCCATATAGCGACTCTTAACATTAACATAACATCTAGTTAAAATCTAGGTAACAATTTAGTAATCTCTTTGCAGCCGGAAAAGAAAACTATAACTGATGAAATTACTGAAAAACAAATGGTTAGGATTAGCGGGATGCCTTCTATCACTAATCGTATCACAGCCGATTATGGCACAAATTGTTGATCCTGAACAACAAGATAGCACACAAAGCACTATTGCAAAGTTGTATCAAGACGTCGAATCTCTTAAGAAACTGAAGATTTCTGGATACATTCAAGCGCAATATCAATTGGCTGATTCTGCCGGAATTAAAAGTTATGCAGGTGGCGATTTTCCCTCTTTTGATGACAAACGGTTTTTGATTCGCCGCGGAAGATTAAAAGCTACGTGGACAAACTCACATTCAAGTTTTGTGTTTCAGGTAGATGCGACAGAGGCGGGTACTGTAAGTCTTAAAGATGCTTATTTTAAATATACCGATCCGTATTTGCAATTATTTACGTTAACTGCTGGATTATTTAATCGCCCATTTGGAAATGAATTGCCAATGTCGTCTAGTGATCGTGAATCACCAGAACGTGGTAGAATGTCGCAAATAATTTTTCCTGGTGAACGTGACATGGGTTTCATGTTAACTATACAAGCACCAAAAACTTCCCGTTGGAATTTTATCAAATTGGATGCGGGATTATTTAATGGAACAGGTCTTGGTGCTAAAGAATTTGATAAGAAAAAAGATTTCATAGGTCATTTAACATTTAATAAGGCGAGCTTAAATGAGAAATTGAAATTTGTTTTAGGTGCATCTTATTATGATGGTGGTTTCCGTCAAGATAATGACACTTTATTTTCCATACAAACTGTAAATGATTCCGTTCGCTTTATCCAAGAAAATGCGAAATATAAAGGTGAAACAACAAAACGCAAATATTACGGTGTAGATGCTCAATTTAGTATTGATTGGTTTCCTGGAATCACTACACTACGCGCTGAAATGATTTTCGGAGAACAACCTGGACTAGCAAGTGATAATAAGAGTATTTCAGCAGTGGTAACTAAACCTATTTTTCAACGCAAATTTAAAGGTGGTTATGTATATTTCTTGCAAAACATTGGACAATCAAAAGCTCAATTTGTACTCAAGTATGATTGGTACGATCCAAACAAAGATGTAAGTGGTGACAAAATAGGATTACAGAATTCGAATCTGACAGAAGCCGATATTCAATATACAACGATTGGTATTGGTGGAATTTGGAGGTTTGATCAAAATTTAAAATTAATGGCTTACTACGATATTGTAAAAAATGAATCTACAAAATTGAAAGGCTACACTTCGGATATTAAAGACAATGTATTCACACTTCGTTTGCAATATCGCTTCTAATATTTAATAAAATAAAACAATAATAAAATTATCATAACATGAAACGTAACATAATAATTCTATTCATAGGTATCTTTACTTCCTTACAAATTTCTGTTGAAGCACAAAAATTAGTCATAAAAGGCAGTGATACTGTTCTTCCACTTTCGCAGAAGGAAGCAGAAGTATATATGAAAACAAATAAGAGCGCAAGTATCTCTGTTGTTGGTGGTGGTTCTGGAGTAGGTATAGCTGCATTGATAGAAGGAAATACGGATATCGCAATGTCGTCTCGTCCTATTAAAATGGATGAGCGATTGAAATTACAAGATGCTGGACGAGCTTACAAAGAAGTTACAATCGCTTTCGATGCATTGGCTGTTGTTGTGAGTTCTAGTAATAAAGTTTCACAACTTACACGTGAACAATTAGAAGGGATTTATACAGGTAAAATCACAAACTGGAAAGATGTTGGTGGTGATGATTTGAAAATTGTAGTTTATGCTCGTGAAACATCTTCTGGCACGTATGAATTTTTTAAAGAACATGTGATGAGTCGTAAAAATTATGCGAGTAGCGTTTTAAATATGCCAGCAACAGGAGCAATTATCCAATCTGTAAGTCAAACAAAAGGTGCAATAGGTTATGTTGGTTTAGCGTATCTCGAAAAAGATGTTAAAGCAATTGCTGTTTCTTATGATAAAGGAAAAACATTTGTTAAGCCGTCAGTTGAAACTGCAAAAAACAAAACATATCCAGTAGTACGACCATTGTTTTTTTATTATCCTACAAAAGTAGAAAAGTTAGTAAAGCCTTTTGTAGATTATGTTTTATCTCCGTCAGGACAAAAGATAGTTGAAGATATAGGTTACATCACACTTAAATAAATTGAATAAAAAAAACCTTATGAAAAAAATATTTGCAATTCTCTCTTTAACATTAATAATGTCCTGTGCTGGAAAAGAACAAAAAAAGGATGCATCAGGAAATGAAAACACGACAAAAGCAATAACTGTTAAAGGAAGTGATACTGTTTTGCCTCTTACACAAAAGGAAGCAGAAGAGTATATGAAAAAACATGCAGATGCAGCAATCACTGTTGTAGGTGGTGGTTCGGGTGTTGGGATCACCGCATTGATGGATGGAAATACCGATGTGGCAATGTCATCTCGTCCCTTAAAGATGGAAGAAAAAGTAAAGTTTGATGAAAAAAAATCCAATTTGAAAGAAGTAATAATTGCAAAAGATGCACTCGCTGTTATTGTTAATCCGAAAAATAAAATCGATAAATTAACACACGAGCAATTGGCAGATATTTATACTGGAAAAATAACAAACTGGAAAGAAGTGGGTGGTGCTAATTTAAAAATGACTGTTTATGCTCGCGAAACATCATCAGGTACGTATGAGTTTTTCAAAGAACATGTAATGGACAAAAAAAATTATGCGTCAACAGTATTAAATATGCCAGCAACGGGTGCAATTGTACAATCGGTTAGTCAAACGGAAGGTGCTATTGGTTATGTTGGTTTAGCATATGAAACCAAAGAAGTTAAACCGATTGCAATTTCTTATGATACCGGTAAGACGTATGTACTTCCATCTGTAACAGCAGCACAAAATGGCACTTACCCTGTTGCTCGTCCACTTTACTATTTTTACTCAGCTGATAAAGAAGCTATTATAAAGCCATTTGTGGATTTTATATTATCGGAAGAAGGGCAAAAAACTGTTCTTGAAGTTGGCTATGTCCCTTTGAAAAAATAACCTAATTTCACGCTCCATTTGAACGACTTTGTGAAAAAATTTATTGAGCGAATTATAGAGGGTGCCCTCATGATCAGCAGTACGGTAACAACACTTACTGTACTGCTGATTACTATTTTTCTTTTTAAAGAAGGCATCTCGCTTTTCAATCAATCTCCATTAGAAGGAGATAACATCATTACTGTTAGTGCGAATAATAAAGTTGAACATATTTCATCTGCTCAAATCAAAAATATTTTTGATCAAAAAATTACTCACTGGGATGAGCTCGGTGGAAAAAAAGATTCTATTATTCTTTTTACTTTTAATGACTTAAGCACTTATTTTTCTGATGATGAAATAGGAGCGAATTTCGAATTATTACCACATAAAATTGATTCATTGGTGAGCAACACACCAGGAATTATTGCTGTCTTTTCAAAAAAATATCTTGCACCAAACTTTAAAGGAAAAATTGTTCAGGTAGAAAACGTTTCATTAACGCAATTTATTAGTGGTGAAGAGTGGTTTCCAACGGCAAATCCTGCTGTACAACTTGGTGTATTACCACTTATTCTCGGAACACTTTGGGTAAGTTTAATTGCAATTGTTATTGCCTTACCAATTGGATTAGCAACAGCTATTTATTTGGCAGAAGTTGCAAATCAAAAGATGCGAAATATTTACAAACCAATCATAGAATTACTAGCAGGAATACCATCGGTAGTTTATGGATTTTTCGGATTAATTGTTATCGTTCCTATGGTGCAAAAAACGTTTAATTTACCTGTAGGTGAAACTGCTTTGTCAGGAAGTATCTTGCTGGCAATAATGGCACTTCCAACTATTATTACCGTATCTGAAGATGCAATTCGCAACACGCCTCGATCCATGAAAGAAGCAAGTTTAGCGCTTGGCGCAAATCGTTGGCAAACTATTGTGCGTGTTACCGTACCCTACTCTATTTCTGGTATTTCTGCAGCTGCAATTTTAGGTATTGGTCGTGCAATTGGTGAAACAATGGCTGTACTGATGGTCACTGGAAATGCTGCCGTTATGCCTCATTCATTATTACAGCCTGTTCGAACTATTCCTGCAACAATTGCTGCTGAATTAGGTGAGGCGCCTAAAGATGGTATTCACTACAAATCATTATTCGCTTTAGGATGCATCTTATTTCTCATTACTTTAGTTATCAACTTGTGGGTAGATTATATTTCAAGAAAAAGAAGTAATTATTCCAAATAAAATCAATGGACATAAATACTCGTAAACGATTAGCAGAAAATACTGCATTCTGGGTCTTTAGGATCCTTAGCCTTGGTGTTATTGGAATACTATTTTCCATTTTAGGATTTATATTATCCAAAGGAATTGGGGTTGTGAATTGGGATTTTATCACGAAAATGCCTGAAGATGGAATGACAAAAGGAGGGATCTATCCGGCTATTATTGGAACACTTTATCTCATTGCTGGAAGTATGCTTTTCGCATTTCCTATTGGATTAATGTCTGGAATTTATACGAACGAATATGCGAAAGAAGGATTCATAAAAAGATTTATCAAATTAATGACTTCCAATCTTGCAGGTATTCCATCCATTGTTTTTGGATTATTTGGGATGGCATTGTTTGTAAACGGAATGGGCTTTGGTGACTCTATCATTGCTGGGTCATTAACACTTGGATTGCTCGTTTTACCAATCATCATACGTACTACCGAAGAATCATTAAAAGCAATTGACAATTCATTTCGCCATGCAAGTTTAGCATTAGGAGCAACAAAATTACAAACCATCAGAAGAGTTACTTTGCCAATGGCAATGCCGAATATCATCACCGGATTAATTTTAAGTATCGGAAGAGTGTCAGGTGAGACGGCACCAATTTTATTTACAGTTGCAGCTTATTTTTTACCGAAGCTTCCTACAAGTATGTATGATCAAGTAATGGCATTGCCATATCACCTATATGTGATTTCTACAAGTGGAACTAACATTGCAGAATCAAGATCCATGGCGTATGGAACAGCTGTGGTATTAATATTAATTGTATTGATTTTAAATCTTGCAGCGAATGCATTAAGAAGATATTTAGGAAAGAAATATAAAATTAATTAAGTAGAGTAGATCAGTAATATGCATAAGATAGAAAGTAAAAATGTTGAATTGTATTATGGCTCCTTTCACGCCTTGAAAGGAATTAATATGACAATTGAAAAAAATACAGTTACCGCACTTATCGGACCATCAGGATGTGGGAAATCTACTTTCTTACGCTTGTTTAATCGAATGAATGATCTCATTGATGGTGTTCGCATTGAAGGGAGTTGCCTGATCGATGGAAAAGATATTTACAGTAAAGAAGTGCGTATTGAAGAGTTACGCAAACGTGTTGGAATGGTTTTTCAAAAACCAAATCCATTTCCAAAAACAATTTTTGAAAATGTCGCTTATGGACTTCGTGTAAATGGTATTTCACATGCTACATTTATTGAAGAACGTGTGGAACGTTCCTTAAAACAAGCTGCATTGTGGGATGAAGTTAAAGACAAATTGAAAAAGTCTGCAATGGAATTATCTGGAGGTCAACAACAACGTTTATGCATTGCAAGAGCATTAGCAATTGAACCTTCGGTAATTTTAATGGATGAACCTGCATCAGCACTTGACCCGATCTCAACCGCAAAAATTGAAGAATTAATTTATGAACTGAAATCACAATACACGATCATGATTGTAACTCATAACATGCAGCAAGCAGGTCGCGTTAGTGATACAACAGCCTTCTTTTACCTCGGAGAATTAGTAGAATATGATTCTACTAAAAAGATCTTCACCAATCCTACTGAAATACGAACACAAAATTATATCACCGGACGATTCGGTTGAAATAAGCAATTAGTATATCTCAATTATCCAATAAAAAATAAATTAAGTTTTTACTATGACACATCTAGACGCAGAACTAAAAAAATTAAAAATCGACATGCTCGAAATGTTTGGGCTTGTTCTTTCCCAATTAAATAAATCAAAAAACGCATTAGTTCAATTTGATAAAGATCTTGCTAGAGAAGTTTTGGTAAATGAGAAACGTGTAAATGGTTTTGAGTTAAAAATAGATCGTGATTGCGAAAATATTATTGCACTTTTAAATCCACTCGCTGTTGATTTAAGATTCGTACTTGCTTGTATGAAAATCAATTCTAACTTAGAACGTGTTGGAGATATCGCAGAAGGCATTTGTCAGTTTGTGCTAAACATTAAACTGGAATTGGAAAAAGAATTATTAGAAAAAACGCGACTCATTGAAATGTTTGATACAAGTTCCATCATTCTTAATGATGTGATGACAGCTTTTGAATTGGAAGATACTCGACTAGCTCGAAGTGTATTTAAAAAAGATGAGATTCTCGACGAAATCAACATGAATGCGAATGAATCGGTAGGAGAATTTATTAAAACTCATCTCGATCGAATCAATCAAAGTTTGTATACTTTAAGTATGATTCGTAAACTGGAACGTGTTGGTGATCAATGTAAAAATATTTCTGAAGAAATTATATTCTATATTGAAGCAAAAGTTCTAAAGCATAAGCCTCTTTCGCAAAAAGAAGATATGTCGGGAGAGGAGAATTGATTTGAAGATTTGAAAAGGAAAAATGTTTGCTGAGATAATTAAAGCTGTCCTGAGTTTGTAACACTGCTGTCCTGAGTTTGTAACTTAGGACATTTCAATTAACCAAAACATTTTTTAACCACTTCTAAAAATTCTTCGAACATTCCATTGTTGCATGCAATGATTTCTCTTCCAAAAAGAAAATTATCATTGCCAGAAAAATCGCTGACCTTTCCTCCTGCTTCCATCACAATGAATGCTCCTGCAGCCACGTCGTAGGAATTTAATCCGTATTCATAAAAACCTTCAAATCTACCGCAAGCAACGTAAGCTAAATCAACAGCGGCCGAACCTAGTCTTCGTAAGCCATGTGTATTCTTCATGCAGTAATCAAAAACTTCCATGTAAGGAACCATTCGATCATAATTGGTATACGGAAAACCAGTAGCCAACAATGATTTTGCAACGGTATCAATTTTTGAAACAGCGATCGACTTTCCATTCATCCATGCTCCTCCACCTTTCCATGCATAAAAACATTCGTCCAAATTGATTTCATACACTATACCCATCACCAGTTTGTTATGATGTGTTAAACCAACACTCACGCAATAACAAGGTATTCCATGAACAAAATTTGTAGTACCATCTAACGGATCTATGATCCATTGGTAATCTCGATCAGAAATGGAAAGCGTATTTTCTTCGGTGATAAATCCAGCATCTGGAAGTAATTGTTGCAAACCTTTCACTAGTATCAGTTCTGCATTCTTATCCACGTAAGAAACCAAATCGTTATAGCCTTTGTATTCAATGGCGTCGTTGTTAAAAGAAACACGTTGAGATCGAATAAATTCTCCAGCCATTTTTATGATTGGAATAGCCTCTTCACAAATATTTTTAAAATCTATCATCCCACTTCAGCATCTTTTCTTTTACGCAAGAAAATTAATCCACTAGCACCAATTAAAATTAAAACCGCTGCGATAACTTCTGCCTGTGTAACTCTTAATCCTAAAAAATCAAATTTATTATTTACACGTATTTGCTCAATCATCATGCGTTCAATGCCATTGAGTAATAAATAAAATGCGAAAACTTTTCCTACAACATCAAATCTTTTTCGCATCGACCAAATAACAAAAAACAATAAAATACACGTAACGGATTCGTACAATGGTGTTGGGTATACGGCATCGGGTAACATCATACAGTGCTTTCCTACACAACTTGGGATCGGCATTCCTTCGTTAATAACATTATTTGGATAATTATACGACCACGCCCAATCCGGCAACCAATTTAAAAATGATGGCTTAGGATTTAAATTAACAATTCCCCAATCACCATCACCAGCAATCTGACATCCTAATCTACCAGTACCATACGCTAACATTAATCCCGGTGCTGTTGCATCCGCAATTACAAGCGGTTTAATACCACGTTTATTACAATACCACATCACAGAAATGCATCCGAAAATTAACCCTCCATACATCGTTAAACCGCTAAAGGAAACCAATGCTTCTAATGGATGGCTTTCAAACTCATGTAGATTTTCTAAATTATGAAACACCTTCGCTCCAATGATTCCTGAAACGGCAGCAACCATTGTTATATTTCCAACTAACTGGTAAGGATGCATTAACACTTGTACATTCTCTGGCTGTGCTAATCGCTCTTTTTCTTTCTCACGGTAACGCAAGTAGGCCGATATCGACCCTAAGGCTAATCCACCTAAAATATTTCCTCTTGCAGAAAGCAATATGCCTTGTGTATCTTCTACAAACGAAGTATAATTTAGCGCAATGAACAATAATTTATAGCCGAAAATAAATCCAAGTAAAAACGAAGAAATTAAATCAAAAGTACTCGCAGGTTCACCTTTAATTATTGTTTCATAAAAAGGATTCATTAATCCTAATTTTTCTTTCCGTTTCAATTCTAATTGCAAGGTATATGCTGCACATAAAAAAGAAATCGCCAGCATAAAACCAAAACTCTGTATTGGTAATGGAATATTAATACCGAAAATGTCTTTTAATAAATCTGAAATTGTTGGATACATATATTTTCGTTATCACACAGTTACAGTTTCGCCAAGTAAAATTACTTCTGCAAAACCCTCTGGATTAATCGTGTTAATTTGACACTTAATAATTTTATTTACTAACGACTCATTATAGGGATGTGCAACACGAATATAATTCGACGAATACCCATACATTAATTCACCACTTCTTTCTGCTTCAAATAATACTGGCAATTCTTTTCCTAATTGCGATTGATAAAAAGCCTGTTGCTTTTTTAATGATAAATTACGCAACATACGATTACGATTTTTACGAACATTCATCGGGATAGCGTCATCCATTTTTATAGCAAGTGTGTTCACTCTTTCTGAATAAGTAAATACATGCAGATAGGTAATATTTAATTGGTGCAGATAATTAAATGTTTCCATGAAGTGCTCTTCTGTTTCTCCTGGAAATCCAACAATCACATCCGCACCGATACTTGCGTTTGGTATGCATTCATTAATCAACGCAATTCGTTCTGTATAAAGTGAACGCAGGTATCTTCTACGCATTGCTTTCAATATCACTTCCGAACCACTTTGCAATGGTATATGAAAATGCGGAACAAATTTCTTTGATTCAGCGACAAAACGAATCACTTCTTCTGTTAAAAGATTAGGCTCTATCGATGAAATACGAATTCTCTCCAATCCATCTATTTCTTCTAATGCTAATGCAAGATCTATAAAACGATCCTGATGTTTTGCGGTACCTTCACGAATACCAAAATCACCAAGATTTACACCCGTGAGGACAATTTCTTTCACGCCATTTGCAACCAGTTCTTTTGCCTGACGAACAACATTTTCGATGGTATCACTTCTTGATTTCCCTCTCGCTAATGGAATCGTGCAAAAAGCACAACTATAATCACAACCATCCTGCACCTTCAAAAAAACTCGCGTACGATCACCTGAAGAATGAGCACTCACAAACGTGGTTGCCTGATCAATTTCACATGCCATCACAGCAGCCTCTTCGCTTTTTTTAAGATTATCGAGGTAACGTAAAACATTAAATTTTTCAGTTGCTCCCAACACCAAATCAACACCAGGAATAGTGGCAATCTCCTCTGGCTTCAACTGCGCATAACAACCAACAATGATCACTTTTCCTTCTGGATTTGCATGCATCGCCCGATTAACGATCTGCTTACATTCTTTATCTGCATTCTCCGTTACCGAACACGTATTTACCACATACACATCTGCAACAGCCGGAAAATCAGCACGTTGCCAGCCAGCATCGCGAAACTGACGTGCAATGGTGGATGTCTCCGAGAAATTAAGTTTACATCCGAGTGTATGGAAGGCGACTGTTTGCATGGGGCGCAAAGGTAATGAATCATCATTCTGGATTTGTGATCCTTCAAAGCTTTCGAATACATTTGCCAAATGCGCCAACTATTTACACTCTTTCTCTTATCAATGTTGCTCTTTTCTTGTCACGAGAAAAAAGATTCGTACGGTGGAAAAAAAGTTTTTCGTTACAATGAAAGCTCCGGAATTACCTCTTTAGATCCCGCTTTTGCAAATAACCAAGCTAATATTTGGGCCTGTAATCACCTCTTCAATGGCTTAGTTCAACTAGATGAAAAGCTACATGTTTTACCTTGTATCGCTTCTTCGTGGGAGGTTAGCGATGATGCAATGACTTACACCTTTCACTTACGGAACGAGGTCACTTTTCACCAAGATCCATTATTTACAACGACACGAAAAGTTATTGCTGCTGATTTTCTTTATAGCTTTAATCGTATTGCGGATAAAAAAGTAGCATCATCTGGTGCATGGATTTTTAATTCGATAAAAAAGAATGAATCTGGTGAGGTGATCGGTTTCATCAATCAAAATGATTCTACATTTATTATTCTATTGGATCATCCATTTCCACCATTTTTAGGATTACTTGCTTCTTCTTATGCTGCTGTTGTACCTCATGAAATCGTTGATCATTATGGTAAAGATTTTAGAAATCATCCTATCGGCACAGGTCCATTTCTCTTTAGCAGATGGATTGAACGTATTGCATTAATTCTTCATAAGAATCCTAATTATTTTGAGTTGGACAAAAACGGAAAACGACTTCCCTATCTGGATGCGATTATGATTTCATTTATCAGTGATAAGCAATCGGCGTTTTTAGAATTCTTAAAAGGAAAATTAGATCTTGTTTCAGGTTTAGATGCAAGCTATAAAGATGATTTACTTACGCCAAATGGTAAGCTTCGTAGTAAATATATGGGTCGGTTTCAAATGGAAACAGCTCCTTACCTCAACACCGAATATCTGGGAATGTTAGTGGATAGCAATCTAACTTTAATGAAAGGAAATCCGCTGAATGATGTAAGAATTCGTCAGGCTATAAATATGGGTTTCGATCGTGCGAAAATGATTACTTATTTGCGCAATGGTATGGCTACTCCTGGTGAAGCAGGAATGATTCCTTTGGGAATTCCTGGCTTCGATAGTTTGTCGACAACAGGTTATCGTTATGATCCCAAAAAAGCAGCACAACTTTTAGCGGATGCGGGATATCCAAATGGAAAAGGTTTGCCACCAATTTTAATGAGTACTACTAATTCCTATCAGGATTTATGCGAATACATTCAAGGTCAACTTGCAGAAATTGGGATCACGATTAAGTTAGAAATTAATCAGGCAGGTCAGCACCGACAAATGGTTTCGAAACAACAGTTAAGTTTTTTTAGAGGATCATGGATAGCTGATTATGCAGATGCGGAAAACTACCTCGCCTTATTTTATTCTAAAAACAAAGCACCCAACGGGCCGAATTATACGCATTATTTTAATTTACAATTTGATAAAATGTATGAGCAATCGATGCTTACTAGTAATGATACGTTGCGTTGGAAACTCTATCGTGATATGGATAATTTAGTAATGAAAGATGCTCCTGTTGTTGTGCTTTATTATGACAGAGTGCTTCGACTTTTCGGAAACAATGTTCACGGATTAAAAATGAATCCTCTTAATTTGGTTACGTTGAAAGAAGTGGAAATGAAATAAATTACGAATGCAGAATGCAGAAATATTTTTTCTATTAGGGTTTAGAGTGATGTTCAAGTTTTTGATTTTCTTGAACCATAAAGAGCGAGTCTTCTTGGCAAGCAGGATTAAAATTTGTCTGAACTATGATTTTGATGATTACAATGATTTTTATGATTTAGATTTTCACAATAATTATTTTTTACTTCTGTAATTGATTCAAATTGTCTGAAGCAGTTCCGATAGCTATAGGAATACGAATACGAATTACCTTTAGATATTTATCGGGAATACGAATTGCTGAATCTTGATCCGATAGCTATCGAGACGTAATTATTTCTTGAGCCATAGGCACCCAAGAAGTATAAAACTTCTGGGCAAGCATTGGCATATTTGCACATTAAATCAGTCTTTCCAATCAGCAATAAACAAATTAGTATCATGCGTACCGTTATTATTTCTGTTGGAAGAAAATATTAAATGCTTTCCGTCAGAAGAAAACATTGGAAATGCATCAAACATTCCATCCATTGTTATCTTCTCTACTTTCTTCGATTTTAAATTGATCATGTAAAGATTAAATGGAAGTCCTTTCTTAGGATCAGATTTATAATTGGATGAAAAAATTACTTTCTTACCATCATGACTAAAGAATGGTGCCCAACTTGCATTTGGCATGTCAGTAATCTTTTGTAAATCGCTACCATCCGCTTTGCATGTATACAATTCCATGTGTGTTGGCATCACTAAACCTTCTTTTAATAAGTCAGTGTATTCTTTAATTTCTTCAAGAGTTTTCGGACGACTCGCTCTAAAGATTAATCGTTTATTATCTGGCGAAAAAAATGCGCCGCCATCATAACCTAATTCTTTTGTTATTTGTTTAACATTTGATCCGTCAATATTCATTGTATAAAGTTCGAGGTCACCAGAGCGAATACTAGTAAAAACAATTTTTTTTCCATCAGGTGACACTGTTCCTTCTGCATCATAACCAGGTGTTGAGGTAAGTTGTTTTAGAATATTTCCTTTAAGATCCGAAATGAAAATGTCGAAATCTTTGTAGATAGGCCATACATATTTATGGTCGGCACGCTTAGCTGGATTCGGCGGACAACTATCACCACCTAGATGAGTAGATGCATATAAAATTGTTGAATCACCTGGAAGAAAGTAAGAACAAGTAGTACGTCCTTTTCCAGTACTAAGCAATTGTGGAGTGGCGTCTTTCATATTGGCATTTGCTAAATCAAACAGATAAATCTGATCGCAATGATTTCCCCATGCTTCGTTATGTGCTTGAAAAGTTATTTTTTGATTGTCGAAACTGAAATAGGCTTCGGCATTATCGCCAGCAAATGTTAGTTGGCGAACATTTGATAAATGCTTTTCCTCCCCATCATAAAGAAGTGTAGTTTTATTAAATTCAACTGCATTTGTTTGCGCTTGTGCGGATAAAAAACGAGTTGTAAGTGTAACTACTAACAGAAGATTTCGAAACATAATTTTATTTTGTAATTGGCTACGAAGGTAATTCGTTATGAAAAGTCACACGTAAAATAGCTGTAAAAAAATCAAAAAAAGCCTCGTTATTACTAACGAGGGCTCGCAATCATAAACAAAATTTTTATTTTACTTCTTTGGAAAGATCCGTTCCTGGCTTAAAACGAACCACTTTTCGTGCATCAATTTGAATCACCTTTCCTGTTTGTGGATTTCTTCCTATTCGTGCGGATCTCAATGAGATACCAAAGGTGCCAAATCCCACTAGCGTTACTTTATCTCCTTTTTTTAATGCCTCCGACGTTATTAGCATGAATGAATTCAGTGCTGCGTTTGCTTGAATTTGACTGATCTTGGCATCTGCCGCAATCATTTTTATTAGTTCACCTTTGTTCATTTCTTTAGAATTTAAGGATAAGGTTGAGGAAGAATAACAAGGCAAATATAAGCAGTGTCGAAGTCCATTTGCAAGGTCTAATTCGCTATTTATCAGATAGAAATGCACCAGTTTATTAACAAGTTGTTCCTGCAAAAGTTTAATCAAAATGCAATATAACTCCTTAAAACCATAACCATTTATTAGGTATTGGGTGATTTATACCAATTGCCAATATGTTTTAGTCCAAAGATGCGATGTAATTTTTTTATCAAGACGATTTAAAAAAATCGTTGCATAGCCTTTGCCTACGGAACTATTTTTTTAAGAAGTATTGATGAAAAAGGACAAGTAGATTGGAC
>JANXSD010000083.1 GCA_025352785.1 Bacteroidota bacterium | reverse complement strand
GGCTAGTGTTACGAATGGAATCTTTACGAATAATTTTATTGTTCCTCGTGACATCTCCTATAAATATGGTAGTGGGCGATTAAGTTTCTATGCGAATACTGATGTAGATGACGCCAATGGATATGATGAGAGTTTCACTATCGGTGGTGCTGCTGATAGTAGTTTAAGTGATGCTATTGGTCCGGATATTCGGCTTTATATGAACGATGAAAAATTTGTTTTTGGTGGATTAACCAATTCCACTCCTAGCATTTATGCACTTTTATTTGACTCCAGTGGCATTAATACCGTTGGTAATGGCATTGGTCATGATATTACGGCACAACTAGACAATGAGCCACAAAAATTATATGTGTTGAATGATTTTTACGAGTCGAATTTGGATAGTTATCAGAAAGGTCAGGTGATTTATAAATTATCAAAACTTAGTGAAGGGCCGCATACAATAAAGTTTAAAGCTTGGGATATTAACAATAATTCTACCGAACGAACTACCGAGTTTATCGTGAGTGCTTCTGCTCAATTAGCGTTAGAACATGTTTTAAATTACCCAAATCCTTTTACAACACATACAAGTTTTTTCTTCGAGCACAATGCAGCGTGTTCGGGAATGACCGTTCAAGTTCAGGTTTATACTGTAAGTGGAAAATTAGTGAAAACACTTGATACCTATATTATTAGCCAAGGATTTAGAAACACCTCTTTAGAATGGGATGGAAAAGATGATTTTGGCGATCAATTAGCACGAGGAGTTTATATTTACAAGCTCAAAGTAAGAACAGCGGAAGGAGAGACGGCTCAAAAGATGGAGCGTTTAGTAATCCTACGTTAACACCTTAATACGTAACCTTTAAACATCATTTATCGTTATATTTGCGACCTTCCTTTCAGAAATTAGAACTAGTTTTTGAAAGGTAACAATTACAAAAAATGAACAGAATCACGCAACAATTCCTTGTACTACTGGCTTTTACCATTCTTGGAAGCCGAGCTGCTAATGCACAAAACTCCGATAATTCAAATTTATTGGGACAGATAAATACTATTACTACAGCCGTTCCATTTCTGTTAATCTCTCCTGATGCACGCGCAGGTGGTATGGGCGATCAAGGTGTTGCATCTGCACCCGATGCAAATTCTCTTCATTGGAATGCAGCAAAATATGCGTTCATCGAAAAGAAATCAGGGATTTCCTTGTCTTATACTCCTTGGCTTAAGGCGCTAGTAAATGATATGTTCATTGGATACCTTTCAGGATATACAAAAATTAAAAAGGATCAAGCAATTGCTGGAGCGTTCCGTTATTTTTCTTTAGGGAACATCACCTTTACGGATAATCAAGGGTCGACAATTCGTGATTTTAAGCCGAGCGAATTTTCCTTTGACTTTGCGTATTCAAGAAAGTTGAGCGATAATTTATCAGGGGGAATTGCATTGCGTTGGATACATTCGAATCTTACTGGAGGCACCTCTGTAGAGGGTGCGGATTCGAAAGCAGGAAATTCAGTTGCTGCAGATATTAGCGTTTATTATCAGAAAGAGATTAAAGTTGGTGGTAAAGATGCTGTTTTCTCCAGCGGGGTTAACATTAGTAATTTAGGCTCTAAAATTTCTTATACAAATACAGGAACGAAAAACTTTATCCCGGCAAATTTACGTCTAGGACCAGGTTTAAAATTGAAATTGAATGAATACAATGAATTAGCTTTCAACCTTGATTTCAATAAACTGTTAGTTCCCACTCCGCCAATTTATTCTGATAGCTTAGATAACAATAACAGCCAAATTATTTCTTATGGAAAGGATCCTAACGTGAGTGTTCCAGCAGGAATATTTCAATCATTTAGTGATGCTCCAGGTGGTGGAAAAGAAGAGTTGAAAGAAGTAAATATTGGCTTTGGAATGGAGTATTGGTATGACAAACAATTTGCTTTCCGCGGTGGATATTTTTATGAAAATAAATTAAAAGGCAATCGTAAATATTTCACCTTAGGTGCTGGTTTACGTTACAATGTATTTGGGTTGGATCTTGCTTATTTGATTCCTACTGATCAACGAAATCCTTTGGAAAACACGTTACATTTTACACTTACATTCGACTTTGACGCTCTTGCAACTAAAAAGAGCAAAGACGATAACGCAGAATAATTTTCGCGATTTAATTTATGATGAAAATCAGGGTGGGCTTTGGGTTTGATGTTCATCCGTTGAAGGACGGATATACACTTACATTAGGAGGCATTGTAATTCCTCACGAAAAAGGTGCTGTAGGTCATTCAGATGCTGATGTTTTAATTCATGCAATGTGTGATGCTTTACTCGGTGCAGCAGGATTAAAAGATATCGGTTATTATTTTCCTGATACTTCTAACGAATTTAAAGGTATTGATAGCAAAATTTTACTTGCGCGCGTTGTTGAATTGATTTCAGAAAAAGGTTTTACTGTTGGCAACATGGATGCGTCGTTAGTTTTAGAACGACCAAAAATAAATCCATTCATCGATCAGATGAAAGCTATTTTAGCACCCATACTTCGCATCACAGAAGATGATATTTCTATCAAAGCAACTACTAACGAAAAACTTGGTTATGTTGGAAGAGAAGATGGTGTTTGTGCGTATGCTGTTGTGCTGATTGAGAAGAATTAAAAAAGGAAGTAATTTTATTTTTTTAGCGATTCCTAATTTTGTCGGGATTTTTATGATACTTTTAAATATCCTAATGCCTTACTTATGAATTTTTTAAATCTAATCTATTTGCTTTTGCTTATATAATTTAGTGCCATTACTATTATAATGTTGTTGATGATTATTAACAATAGCAGTTACCATCAACAAAATTTTAAACTTGTTTGGTAAGATGAAAAAAATACTTCTTTTACTAATTTTTGAAATCATAAGCTCAAATTGTTTGTACGCACAAGGGATTAATAATTTGTGGCTGATGGGTTATGAGAATTATCATCCTATCCATTGGGGCGGAACTAACATTAATTTTATTTCCGGTTCTCCTGCTGCTTACTATGAACCAAATAGGAAAATGGAAATACAAATAACTACTTGTAATGTTGCAGATAGTTTAGGCAACTTACTTTTTTATTCCAATGGTGCATGGATTGCAAATCGTGATAATAAACTAATGGTGAACGGCGATACCTTAAATCCTAGTTCATATACAAGAAGTAGGTATACCGATGGATTTAGGCTTATTGGAAGCCAGATTGCTATTAAGTGCCCAGGATCCGATTCGCTTTATTATTTAATTCCCCAAACTGTTGATGATGGTCAAATTGTTTTTGCTGATAAATGTTATTATTCTATTATTGATATGAGTCAGGATTCAGGGCGAGGAGCAGTAATGGATAAAAATCATGTTATGTTCCATGATACCTTAAATGCCCAAATGTCGGTTTGCAAGCACGCAAATGGAAGAGATTGGTGGGTGATCATTCCTCAATGGAATCATCCAGCTTATTACGTTTAACTATTAACAACAAAGGGTTTAAATTATTCATCTTTTCAAACAATTGGGACTAGATTTCAAGGATCTGGGCAGGCCACTTTTTCTAGAACAGGTGATTTATACGCAAGTTATGATACTTATACAGATTTAGAGTTATTTGATTTTGATCGTTGTTTAGGCCAGTTTAGTAATCCACGACATGTTTCAATAAACGATAGCATGCTTGGAATTGGTGTATCCATTTCACCCAATAATCGATTTATTTATGGTTCTTCAGGAAAATACTTGTATCAGTTTGATGTACAAAACCTGCAAAATTACCAAACAGTAGCTGTGTGAGATTCATTTTATTCGCCAAGTTATCCATTCGCAACTTTTTTCACCATGCAAGAATTAATGCAGGACAATAAAATTTATATCAATACAGGTAATGGAACCGATTATTTACATGTAATTAATTACCCCGATAGTTTAGGACTTGCGTGCGATTTACAACAGCATAGTTTGCATTTACCAACTTACAATCCGGGCTCTACTCCCTATTTCCCCACCTATTCATTAGGCCCAGTTGTTGGCAGCATTTGCGATAGTTTATCGGTTGGTATAAAGGATAACAACGTAAAAAGTGCAGAGCTTCGTTTGAACCCCAACCCCTGCCACGATAATGTTTGGATAAATTATCATTTCCCCAACAACAAAGATGGTTGGTTAGAAATTTATAATAGCATAGGTAAACTTGTTTAAATCGAAGGATGTATTGGAGTACAACGCAGCTTTTGCTTTATACTAACAAGTTGGGTAGTGGGATTTATTTTGTGAAACTTTATGATGATTCTAAATTTTTTATCAGTTCTGGCAAACTGATAAAAAATTAAATTAAAAATTACGAATTACGGTTAAATCCATTCAGTTTGCAAAAACAACCATCTTCCTTCTTGGAATGAATTAAAAATTACGAATTACGAAAAAACAAAGAATGAAACGAATTTTACTTCCGATGATATTGATTTGTTCCTTCGCTGCATCTGCGCAAAAGGCTAAACAAGATTCTACTCCAGTTGTAATAAACACAATGGATTTGGTTGCGCAAGAGATTCGCATTAATCCAAAAGATACTGCGATGATGCATAAAAAGGATTTGATATTAAGTCCAATTTTTTTGACGTTAGATCCATCTGCTAAAATCTATTCGAAAGAAGAAAGAGATAGTATTGTTGCGAAAGTTAAAAAGCACAAACAAGAAGTAAGTAAATATTAAGCCATTTAATTTGCTGATCGAAAAATGCTTACACACCTTCGGGGTTTTTTTATTTTGTGCTTTTTTATATAATTATCTCACCCTTTCAGGGTTTGATGGTATATAAAGTCGAAAACCATCATCCTACTACAACTGCTGTACTCTGCAATTCTATTTTCCAAAAATTAATTCCTTATTCCTCACTACTCGTTCTTAATTATTTTTTCAACTAACTCTACTATAATAACTTTTATCATTTTGTAAAATCGAAAGTTGTTCATTGAAAATTTGATGTTCAGGTAAAATTAGTTGATGATCTTTTTGAAGAATTTCTGAAGCGATATTTCTTACCTCTTCCATGATTGCAACGTCCTTTACAAGATCTGCAATATGCAAATTCACTACTCCAGATTGTTGTGTTCCTGCAATGTCGCCTGGTCCGCGGAGTTTCAAATCGGTTTCAGCAATCACAAAACCATCATTCGTATCACACATTGTTTTCATTCGTAAACGAGCATCATTACTTAATTTACGGCCAGTCATTAATACACAAAAACTTTGTTCAGCACCACGCCCTACTCTACCCCGTAGCTGATGCAATTGCGATAATCCAAAACGTTCTGCGCTTTCAATAACCATCATTGATGCGTTAGGAATATTTACGCCAACTTCAATTACTGTTGTTGCAACCATGATATGGGTTTGATGATCTTTGAATCGATTCATCTCTGCATTTTTTTCTGCAGGCTTCATCCTACCATGAACAATGCTCACATAATACTGCGGCATTGGAAACTCTCTGCAAATAGATTCGAATCCATACATCAGATTGGTATAATCTAACTTTTCAGATTCTTCAATTAATGGATACACAACATAAATCTGTCGTCCCTTTGTGATCTCTTCTTTCATAAAACCAAATACACCTAAACGATTGGATTCATATCGATGAATTGTTTTTATTGATTTTCTTCCCGGCGGTAATTCATCAATAACGGACGTATCTAAATCTCCATACAATGTCATTGCTAACGTACGGGGAATTGGTGTGGCCGTCATCACCAATACATGCGGAACCTCTGTATCTTTCATCCAAAGTTTTGCGCGTTGCTCCACACCAAAACGATGTTGTTCATCAATCACCACTAACCCTAAATTTTTAAACTGCACACGATCTTCAATCAAAGCATGTGTGCCAATAAGAATTTGCAGATTTCCATTCTTTAATTCTTCCAATAGAAAATCACGATGAGATTTTTTTGTGCTTCCTGTAAGTAATCCAATTTTCAAATCCATATTTTGCAGTTGTTCTGCTATCGATTGAAAATGTTGACTCGCTAATATCTCAGTAGGAGCCATCAAACATGCTTGATATCCATTATCAAGCACCATCAACATGCTTAGCAATGCTACCATTGTTTTACCGCTTCCAACATCACCCTGAAGCAAACGATTCATTTGTTTGCCAGTACCCATATCAGCACGAATTTCTTTCAAAACTCTTTTCTGTGCATTCGTCAATTCAAATGGAAGATGTTGATGATAGAACTCATTAAAGCGCTCACCAATTTTATTAATCAACTTTCCTTTATATTGATCCGTACGAACAGCTTTCGCTTTTAGCAATCGCAATTGTATATAAAATAACTCTTCAAACTTTAAACGATAGGTTGCTGCAGAAAGTAAATTGTCATCAGTAGGAATATGGATATTGATTAATGCTTCACGCACTGGCAACAATTTTTTCTGTTGAATAATAGTTAGAGAAAGTGTTTCAGGAATTGAAAGTGGCATCGAAGAAAGAATTGTTCGTTGCAATTTCAAAATCGCTCTACTATCCAGACCACGTGCTTTGCATTTTTCCGTCGTTGCATAAACGCCAGCTAATGAAGGGCCATTTTGACCTTCCATTTTCGAACTTTCCTCCACTTCAGGATGAACGATATTAAACTTCCCGTTAAAAAGATTTGGTTTCCCAAAAACAATATATTCGGTACCTAATTTCAAGTTTTCTTTCATCCATTTCACTCCTTGAAACCACACGAGTTCGAGTTGCCCTACACCGTCTGTAAAGACGGCAGACAGTCGAGTTGTTCGCTTATCCCCATGAGGAGTGATGCGAATAATTTTTCCTTTGAGTTGTATGAAAGGGAGGTCTTCGCGGATATCGCTAATCGCATAAAATTTTGAGCGATCTACATAACGAAAAGGGTAGTGCCGTAGGAGATCTCCAAAAGTATGAATGCCCAGTTCTGAACGCAACACTTCAGCTCGTTGAGGACCCACACCTTTCAAGTATTCGATAGATGATTCGAAGAAGTTTTGTGATCGCATTAGCATTGCAAAAGTATTAAGGAAAGAGATAGCATTTTCTAAAAAATTATCTGCTTTTAAAAATGGGTTAAGATGTTCAACATCGTTAATAAGAAAGCGAAAATCCCGCTTCGAAAAGGTGAAGCGGGACTGTTACTGTGGAAGAAGCAAATAACTATTGGATCTTCGTTACGTTTACAGCGTTCATCCCTTTTCTACCTTCAATAACATCGTAGCTCACATGATCGTTTTCACGAACTTTGTCTACAAGACCACTGTGGTGAATAAAGACTTCGTTGTTTGTTTCGTCTTCAAGAATAAAACCATATCCTTTGGCCTCGTTGAAGAATTTTACTTTACCTGTTTTCATTGAATCGAAATTAATTGGATTGAATGAGCCAAATTTAAGAATTATTCAAGAACTTAAGGTAACCAAAAAATAATTTTGATTACAAATCCATTTTTATTTTTTCTTCTAGTTCACAGCGATCCTTTTATCTTTGCATAAAATTTAGAATATGCGCAGCATCCAGCAAATTAGTGGTCAGGTGATCGATGTACTTAACCGTAAAATTATATCAGGCACACTATTTTTAAAAGAGGGTAAGGTTTCTCGTTTAGAAGCGGGAGAAGCGCCATCAGATATCTTTATTATGCCAGGATTTGTAGATGCACATATTCACATTGAAAGCTCGATGTTAACACCTTATGAGTTTGCTCGAGTTGCCTTAAAACATGGAACCGTTTCAACAGTAAGTGATCCGCATGAGATTGCCAATGTGAATGGCATGGAAGGAGTTTATTATATGCTAGAAAATGCAAAAGATGCGAAGTTGAAATTTAATTTTGGAGCTCCTTCTTGTGTGCCTGCAACAAGTTTCGAAACTTCTGGAGCCATTTTAGATTCTGTTGCTGTTGAAGAATTATTAAAACGTGACGACATCCTTTATTTAAGCGAGATGATGAATTATCCTGGAGTACTTTTTAAAGATCCAGAGGTAATCAAGAAAATTGCTATTGCACATCGTTTAGGAAAACCTGTTGATGGACATGCACCGGGATTACGCGGTGACGATGCAGCGAATTATATTACTGCAGGAATCAGCACGGATCATGAATGTTTTACGCTTGAAGAAGCATTAGAAAAAGTAGAACTAGGAATGAAAATATTAATTCGAGAAGGTTCTGCAGCTAGAAATTTTGAGGCATTACATCCGTTACTAAAAAGTCATCCTTCGATGTGTATGTTTTGTTGTGACGACAAACATCCAGATGAATTATTATTGAATCACATCAATGCGCATGTGAGGCGCGCACTAAGTTTGGGTTATGATTTATTTGATGTATTAAATGTTGCTTGCGTAAACGCCGTAAAACATTACAAACTGAATGTGGGATTACTACAACCCAATGATCCCGCCGATTTTATTGTAGTGAATAATCTAAAAGATTTTCAAGTTAATATGACCGTAATAAATGGTGAGGTTGTTGCAGAAAATGGCATGTGTTTTTTAGAACCAAAGAAGCATGCGATCATTAATAATTTTAAAACCTCGTCGAAAACAATTAATGCGTTTCAACTACGCGCTGCGGGAGAAAACATTCGTGTGATTGAAGCATTAGATGGTCAGTTAATTACTCGTGAACTACATGAAACAGTGAAAATAGAAAATGGCTTTGCTGTTGCTGATACGGAAAGGGATTTATTAAAGATGGTTGTTGTAAATCGATATAATGATTCAGCGCCTTCCTTTGCTTTCATTAAAAATTTCGGACTACAACGAGGTGCTATTGCCTCGAGTGTTGCACATGATTCGCATAACATAATTGCTATTGGTGCTGATGATGAATCAATAATGCGTGCAGTTAATTTATTGATAAAACATACCGGTGGATTAAGTTTAGTGGATGCAGATTTGGAGATGTCAATTGCCTTACCCATTGCAGGATTGATGAGTGATCAGGATTGTGAAACTGTCGGACTGACCTACGAGAAAATCGACAAGCAAACGAAATTGATGGGCTCTAAACTTCGTGCTCCTTACATGACATTATCGTTTATGGCATTGTTGGTTATTCCTCAATTAAAATTGAGTGACAAAGGATTATTTGATGGCGGAACTTTTAAGTTTACGGGATTGTTTGTGTAATTTGATAATTTGAAGATGTGACAATTTGAAAATTTGAAGATATCAATGACTATATTTATCTCGATGGTCAATAATCAATGTATTAAAACGCCAATTTGTGTGCTTCTAGTTAAATAAATTATCCGAATGCGACTATTAAGAGGACGAATTAGATACTAGTAAGATTGATTAATTATTTTCCATTTCCCTCCTACCTAAACCATAACTTTACACCATGGTAAAAACAGTAAAAGTTTTTGTTTTTATAGGGATACTAATGGTAGTAAGTTCGGGCTGTGGACTTTTCAAAAAAAAGTGTGATTGTCCACACTTTAATCACACCAATGTTAAACACGGTAGACGTTAAGAAGTTTCCATTGTACTACTGATGTATATCATCTACAATTAAGTGATTGATGTTTAGATAGATCTCGAAAAATCAAATTATTAGTACCAAGTAGCGAAAGCATTTACATATCTTAGCATCGCTTTTTAGAATCATTCTAAATAAGGCATCATGAAAAACAAAACAATACGACTTTCAGATCTCCGCAAAGGGGAAAGTTGCGTTATTGAGTCGTTTACTGATGAGCAAATGAAACAAAAGCTGTTGGAAATGGGTTGTTTGCCAGGAGAAGTCATCACAGTTGATCGTTTTGCACCACTCGGTTGCCCGATGGCGATAAGTGTTTCTGGTTCAGTCCTTAGCATTCGAACTGATGAAGCGGACTCTGTAATTGTTAGAATTCTTAGCGAATAGACGTTTGTTACGAGAAGTAGAAAATCCAGCAATGTCCGTTAAAAAAAAACACGTCAAAATTTCACTGGTAGGAAATCCTAACAGTGGAAAAAGCACGCTTTTTAATATCCTTACTGGTCTCAACCAAAAGATTGCGAATTTTCCTGGAGTCACTGTTGAGAAGAAAACGGGGCGATGTAAAATTTATAATTCGGCAACAGGCGAACCAACAAATTTTGAGATTACTGATTTACCGGGGACCTATAGTTTGTATCCTAAATCGCCGGATGAACGAATTCCTTTTCAAGTGTTATGTGATCCAGGTGATGAGAATCATCCAGACCTGGTGATCTTAATTGCTGATGGGACGAACTTAAAACGAAGTTTATTTTTAGCATCTCAAGTTATTGATTTAAAAATTCCCGCTGTACTTGCATTAAATATGATGGACCTTGTAAAAGAACAAGGACTGGATATCACTATTAAAGATCTTGAATTACGACTAGGCGTTCGTGTAATTCCTATTAATGCACGAAAAGGTGAAGGACTAGAGGAACTACGACAAACATTATTACTAAACCTTACTGTACCGGATCATGATATTTTTGAAACAAAAGATTTAGCACCAAAAGTATTTAAAGGAATTCGTGAACAACTGAATTTGCGAAGTGATTATGCTGCATTACAAATTGCTCATCATGCCGATTCGCTGGAAGATTTTCATATCGCATCAAAACAAAAAGAAACAATACTTGAGCTAACGAAACTTCACTTGTTTGAAGGAATAAAAATTCAATCTTTTGAAACATTAGAGCGTTATAAAGTTATTCATGAAATCATTAAAGATTGCACTATTCAGAGTCAAGAAATTCAAAAGCCTTCTTCCACAAAACGTATCGATCGTATTTTAATGCATCGCTTTTGGGGTTATGTTTGTTTTCTAGGAATTTTATTCTTGATGTTTCAAGCGATCTTTAGTTTGGCAAGTTTCCCAATGAATTTTATTGATCAAACTTTTGCTGGTTTTAGTGAGCAAGTACATAATCTTTTACCTAAAGGAGTACTCAATGATTTAATCGTTAACGGAGTGCTTGCAGGTATTGGTGGAATTATTATTTTCATTCCACAAATTGCATTACTCTTTACCTTCATTGCCATATTGGAAGACACTGGTTACATGGCACGTGTTAGTTTTTTAATGGATAAATTGATGCGTAAATTTGGATTAAATGGTCGCTCTGTAATTCCGTTGATTAGTGGCGTAGCGTGTGCGGTACCTGCGATTCTTTCAACACGTACGATTGGTAGTTGGAAAGAAAGAATTATCACCATTATGGTAACACCATTAATGAGTTGTTCGGCACGATTACCGGTTTATACGTTACTGATTGCACTGATTATTCCACAAAAAATGTTGTTTGGAATTTTCAATTTACAAGGATTAGTGATGATGTCGTTGTATTTGATTGGATTTTTAGCTGCAATTGGATCAGCAGCATTTATGCATTGGTTTGTGAAAGCAAAAGAGAAAGCATATTTCATTATGGAGATTCCAGTTTATCGGATGCCTCGTTGGTCAAATATTGTTTATGCTATCGTTGAAAAAATTCGTATTTTTTTATTTGATGCAGGAAAAGTAATCATTGCTATTAGTATTATTTTGTGGTTCTTATCATCACGTGGCCCAGGTGAAAAATACAATACGCTTAACGCACAGATTGACTCTATGGCCGTTACCGGAGTACCCTCAACTAACTTAAACTATCATTTACAAGCACAACGTTTAGAAGCTTCTTATGCAGGCAAGATGGGGCATATTTTAGAGCCAGTTATTAAACCACTGGGTTTTGACTGGAAAATCGGTATTGCACTTGTAACATCGTTTGCTGCTCGTGAAGTTTTTGTTGGTACGATGAGTACAATTTATAGTGTTGGTCAGCAAGGTGAAAGTATGACGATTCGTGATAAGATGCAAGCAGAAATAAATCCTGAAACTGGTGGCCCTCGATATACGCCTGCTGTTGGTTGGTCGTTGATGTTATTTTACGCATTTGCGATGCAATGTATGAGTACGATGGCTGTTGTTCGCAGGGAAACGGGTGGATGGAAATGGCCAATAATTCAATTCAGTTACATGGCTGTATTGGCGTATGTATCTAGTTTAATAGCGTTTCAATTGTTGAAATAATTTTAGAATAAATAAATAATTTTCTTTTAAATATAAATTGAAGCGGTAAATTCGTTTATTAAAAATGTATTGTTAACTGTATGAGCATGGTAACAGGAGAAAAGCTTCGCACAGCTTTAATGAAATATATTCCGGAAGGAGCAGTGGACACTTGCTATGATTGGATTCGTACTTATCGTATCAGCGTTCGTGTAAAGCCTAGTCGTCTTTCTAAATATGGAGATTATCGTCCACCGATAGAAGGGGGAAGTCATACCATCACCATTAATCATGATTTAAATCAATATGCGTTCCTTATAACTTTTACGCATGAAGTTGCACATCTAACTTGCTTCTTAAAGCATCATAATCGCGTGAACCCTCATGGTGATGAATGGAAAAACGAATTCAGATATTTATTAAAACCATTTCTTGTTCAAAAAGTTTTTCCCGATGATATTGCGAATGCCGTGGCCCATTATTTACAAGATCCATCTGCATCGAGTTGTACCAATATTTTTTTAATGAAAGCTTTAAAGAAACATGATTCCCATGAAGATGGATGGATTCATTTAGAAGAAATTCCATTTAACTCAACGTTTGCAATTCGCAATGGAAAACATTTTGTGAAAGGGGAACGACTTCGAAAAAACTATACTTGTTATGAAGTTCCTGGCAAGCATAAATATTTTATTCACCCTTTGATGGAAGTGAAAGCAATTTGCTAATGGGATAATGGGCTAATGTGCCAATGCACCCAAATAAAAGTTTTATATTTTTTCGAAATTAATTTCGGGCATAGAGCGGTGTTTCTCATAAAGGAGATGAATAATTCCATCGGAAAGTCCTATTTGAGGAACGATCATTTTATCGATAGTTGCAATTTTCATGATGGCAAGAAAAATTTTTGCTGCGGGCATAATTACATCTGCTCGGTCTGGATTTAATCCAAGTTGTGTTATTCTTTCTTCGAGAGAATATTGTTTTAAGAATTCGTAAATTTCACGTAGGCGTAATTGTGAAATGGGTTTATTCTCTTTGCGATCAGCCATTTTAAAAAGCTTATTTACATTTCCACCTGATCCGATTGCAGTTAAGTCAATATAGTCTTTAGTATTTTCTCGAATCCAATCTTTGAAACTATTCCATACTTCTTTACTTACTTGATCGTGCAACATTCGGATGGTACCAACATTGAATGATTGTGAAGTAACGATGTGATTATCGGCGAAAACTGTTAGCTCAGTACTTCCTCCACCAACATCGATATAGAGATATGCTTTATCATGTTCCAAATGTTCGGCAATATGATTCGAATAAATTATTTGTGCTTCTGTTTTTCCATCGATCAATTCAATTTCAATTCCGCTATACTCTTTAATATATTGAATAATCTCCGAAGAGTTTGTTGCTTCACGCATTGCAGAAGTTGCGCATGCATGATAATCGATGGCACCAAAAACTTCGATCAACAATTTATATGCTTTCATTGATTTAGCAAGCTGATCAATTTTTTCGTCTGATATTTTTTTGTAACGAAAAGCATCTTCACCTAATCGGATAGGCATGCGAACGAGTTCCGCCTTTTTAAAAAATGCTTCTTCCTTTGTTTCATGCACATTGCATAACAACAAGCGAACTGCATTTGAACCGATATCAATAGCTGCGAATCTCACGTTTGGTAATTAGGATAGCATACGAAATTACAAAAAACGATTGACAAATTTTGAATTTTTCGATGATGATTGTTGTATTGAATTCTAATAATAATTTAAATCGAATAGACTCTTTTTAATCTGTCGAATTCAATTTCTTGAGATATTGATAAATAGCATCTTGCGAACGAACTTTGTATTTGGAATTTCGGATTGAATAGCTATTGTCCTGATTCATGTTTATTATACGGCTCTTTGTATTATCCGACCATTGTATATCGAGAATATCCATCAATTGCTTTTGCAAATCAGTGTTTAATATTGGCACTCCAACTTCCGAACGGTAGTCGATATTTCGTACCATCCAATCACCAGATGATAAAAAATATTTAGGATCACCATCACCAGCAAAAACAAATATACGTGCATGTTCTAAAAATTTATCTACAATGCTAATGGCTTCTATATTTTCGCTTAGGCCTTTAACACCTGGAACTAATGAACAAATACTTCGCACTATAATTCTAATCTTGACTCCTGCTTGACCTGCTTCGTATAACTTTTTTATCAATTCAGGATCAGTAAGACTATTTAATTTAAGAAACATCCATGCCTTCTTCCCGGCCTTTGCATTTTCAATTTCTTTATTTATCAAATGCACAAAACGTTTACGCATAAAAAATGGTGCGACAAGTATATTTTTGTAAGCTCCTGTTTTATAGTTATCGTTATAAAATTGAAAAAGCCGCAATAGTTCATCGGTAATTCGTTTGTCGGCAGTTAGCAAGCTATGATCGCAATAAAGTTTCGCTGTATCTTCATTAAAATTACCCGTTCCGACATGTCCGTAAAGTACATCTTTTCCTTGTTCTGTTCGTGTAATTAAAAACAATTTTGAGTGTAATTTTAATCCAGGTACACCATAAATTATTTTCGCACCTTCCTCATGCAATTTATTAGCCCAACGAATATTTGCTTCCTCATCAAATCGAGCTTGCAACTCCACAACAGCTGTTACTTGCTTTCCATTTTTTATAGCATTGATGAGTGTATTTACAACATTGGAATTATTTCCTAAACGATATAATGTTATTTGAATACTCTTAACTTTCGGATCGATTGAAGCTTCGCGAAGTAAATCAATAATGTGATGATAACTTTGGTAAGGAAACGACAAAAGAATATCTTTTTTCCGAATTACTTTAAGTACACTCGTTCGAGGTTTTAAATCGGGATGTGAAAGTTGAACTAAAGGTTTGTAACGTAAGTCTGCTTTTGCTAACGAAGGAAATTTAATGAAATCAACAAAATTATGATAACGACTTCCTGCTATTGGCTGACCTTCTTTACCTAGATTAATTTTCTTTAAAATATATTTCAGTTCACTATCAGGAATTGCTTCGTCGTAAACTAATCGAGTGGGTTGGCCTTTCTTACGACGCTTTACACTTTCAGCAACCTTTTTCACTAAACTCTTTGTAACATCTTGTTCAATATCCAACTCGGCATCTCGAGTCATTTTAATCGTATAAGCATTGATTTGATCATATTCGAAATTAAAAAATAAATCATCTAAGCAATAACGAATAATATCATCGAGAAGTATCACATATTTATTATCAGTTGGCAAAACAAGAAATCTAGAAACAACATCCGTTGGGATTTCCACTAAAGCATGGCGCGATTTATTATTCTTTCGTTTCATCACTACCAAAAAATAAATACTTTTATCGCGCAAGTAAGGAAACTGCCGAACGTTATCTAATAAAATGGGAACCAAAGCTGGTTGTACCTTTTCTTGAAAATATTGTTTTACATAAACTCCTTGTTCCGTCGTTAATTGTTTTTCATTAAGGATAAATATTCCATGTTGTTCTAATTCAGATAATAATTGCAAATAGCTTTCATCGAAACAATTTTGTTGATTGAGAATTAATTTCTGTATTTGTTCTAACAATCGAGTTGGATTCTCTCCTAAAATTTCTTCTCCTCGTTTTCCTAAGCGACTTAATCGTTTAATAGAAGCAACACGCACACGAAAAAATTCATCCCGATTACTTGAAACAATTCCAAGAAACTTTAACCTATCTAATAAAGGTACGGAAGGATCATTCGCTTCTTGTAATACCCGATCATTAAATGCCAGCCAGCTAATATCACGGTTTATCAGCAACACATTTTCCATCTTCATAATTAAAAATCCTTAGAATACTATTTCCGTGTAACCTTTTTCGCTAAAGTTTTTTTAGCAACATTTGCTTTTTCAGCTTTAACACTAACTTTTTTAGTTTTACGAATTGCTGTCTTTTTTGTTTTCGGTGCAACCGACCTTTTTGTAGCTGATTTCACCTTTGACTTCGTAACTATCAACGGTGCTTCAGTAGCAATAGCATTTTTTTCCGAAATCGCTTCTTTCGCTTTTACAAATTTCTTTGCAAGATCCTTTGCGGATGACTTTACATGCTTTGCAATTTTATCCGCCGATTGTTCATCAGTTTTACGCAAGAAATAATCAATTGCCAAAGCTAATTGTTGTTCAAGTTGTTTTCTGTAGTGCTTGTCCATAATTGTGTTTATTGAATAAAGCTAATGTTAAATGGTTGTTAAATCGAATTTTATTATTTTGCAAATTTTGCGAAAAGACTGTTACAAAAGTATGCCTAACAAAAACTTAACATAGGAATCGATCTAAATATGCAATGGAATCAAGATACCATCGCTCATTTGGATGAAACGTTAGTTTGGATATTAACTTTTACTAATTATATCAATTGCAAATATGTTCTAGTCCAAAGATGCGATGTAATTTTTTATCAAGACGATTTTAAAAAATCGTTGCATAGCCTGTGCCTACGAAACTATTTTTTTAAGAAGTATTGATGAAAAAGGACAAGTAGATTAGACTAAAACATATTGGCAGTTGGTATTATGGGTTACGAACATTATCTTTCAACCGTGTGTACTATTTCGAGTTTCGCGCTTCTTGGATTAATTTTCGACCATGAAAATACTGGAATTTTCATAATTGCTACTGATGAGGTAGGCAGATCGGAGGTTGTTGGTCCGCAAAGTGTATTTATAAGATCGGTAAACCCTGGGTTATGCCCAAACATCATGATAGATTTAAAACGATCCTCGAACTCATTTATTACACCCATTAACTTCTCTACATCTGCATTATAAATTGATACATTTAAAACTATTTCATTAACAGGATATCCTAAATTATTTGCGAAAATTAAGGCAGTTGTGTAGGCCCTAATTGCAGAACTGCTAACCATTAAGTTGGGTATGACTCCTTTCTTTTTGCACCAAATTGCAGAAGTACCTGCATCTTCGTATCCTCGCGGTGCTAAATGACGTTCACTATCTTTATTGATATAAGACTCATGCAACGATTTTGCATGACGGACGAGGAGGAGTGTAAGCATCTTTATACTCAATTTCTATTTTAACAACATTAAAAGGGAAGGCAAAGTTAATATCCTATTTAATTAAAATATCCCTTCAAGTATATCTGTTGAAAGCTTAGTATATCCACTGAATGATAATTTCTTCATTTATTTCCTTCATAATGGGTTTCTCTGTTAAAATAGAAGTACTTTTCTCTACCTTTACTAGGAATTAACCTTAGGATAATGGGAATAGGTGTTTTATTACAATTGCGCTTTAAGTAATTTTGTAACTTTGCATTCCTTAAATTAAAACACAGAAACATTGCTTATGAATTTTCGTGTAACACTAACCGGCTTCTTGCTCATATTCCTAATTCCGTTTATGGCGGTCGCCCAAACAAGTACCTTGAAAGGGTCCTTAGTTGATAATGAGACAAAATCTCCAATTCCTGGGGCTACAATAGTATTGAAAGGAACGGCATTATCAGCAGTAACTGATGAGCTTGGATCCTTTTCAATTTATTCCGTTCCTTTTGGAAATTACACCATTGAAGTTGTTGCTGCTGGATTTGAGGCAATAAATGGTGCCATTTTCAATTTAACTGTAAACTCATCGAATGTGGATGCTGGAATATTAACCTTAGCACATTCAATTAATACAAGTTCGGTTTCTGACGAGAATATTCCTACAGTTTCGCTTTCCGATTCTGAATTAAAAGATGAAGGATCACAAAGTGTTTCAGGAGTATTGTCTGCTGGTAGAGATCCATTTACAACTGCAGCAACCTATAATTTTAGCATCGCTCGATTTCATCGTCGCGGATATCAGAACGAAGAAGTTTCTTATATGAACGGTCTTCCAGTGGAAGATCTTGTGTCAGGCCGAACATTATTTAGTACTTGGGGCGGTCTTAACGATGTAATTCATAGTCGTGAATCAACCTACGGACTTGCTTCATCAAACTATACGTACGGTAGCCTTGATGGCTCTACGAGTATTGACAGCAAGGCATCTCGCCAGAGAAAGCAATTTCAAATATCGTATGCTGCTTCAAATCGTTCGTATGACAACCGATTGATGGCAACTTATGGAACAGGATCGATGAAGGGTGGATGGGCATTTGCTGGTTCTATCAGTCGTCGTTGGGCTAAAGAAGGCTACGTAAAAGGCACTTATTATGATGGATGGTCATGGTTTATGTCGGTTGAGAAAAAATTCGGGCCGAATAGCACACTTAGTTTATCACAAATTGGAGCTAACACTGAAAATGGTCGTTCATCCCCAACTACAGCTGAAGTGTATGATTTAGCAGGATCACATTATTACAATCCAAATTGGGGATATCAGGATGGAAAAATTCGTTCTACTTCTGTAGGACATCAGCAACAACCGCTTACTATTTTGAGTTATGAGTGGAAAATCGACGAGCATTCTAATTTAGAGACGTCACTTGGATATCAATATGGAATTAATAGTTCAACAGGATTGGATTGGTTAAATGCCCCAAATCCTCGCCCTGATTACTACCGCAACCTTCCAAGTTACCAAAGTGATTCTGCGATTACCATGGCAATAGAAAATTCTTGGCGAAATGATGAGTCAGTTCGTCAAATTAATTGGGATCGAATGATTAACGTAAATCGTAATGGTCAGGACATAACTGTAAATGATGGCGTTGGAAATATACAAACGGGTAAGCAAAGTGCTTACGTTTTAGAAGAAAGAATTGGCGATAACAAACGAATTACTTTTAATACAGTTAAGAATACCTCAGTAGGTGAGCACATCGTGTATACAACAGGATTTTCCTATCAACATCAACAATCAGAGTATTACAAACGAGTGAAAGATTTATTAGGTGGTGATTTTTATGCTAACATCAATCAATATGCAGAGCAAGCTTATCCAGGTGATTTAGATGCTTTGCAAAATGATTTAAACCACCCTAACCAAATTGTTCATGTTGGGGATAAATTTGGTTATGACTACATTGCTACATTACAAAAATCGATGTTTTGGATTCAAGCTCAATTTAAATTTAACCGCATCGATTTTTATCTTGGAGGAAACTTAAGCAATACTAATTTCTACCGTACAGGATTATACCGAAATGGAATTTTCAAGGATAATTCATTCGGAGACTCGCCGAAACAAGCATTCAACAATTACTCTGTAAAAGGTGGTTTAACCTTTAAGTTAAATAGCAGAAATTATTTATTTGCGAATGGTGTTTATGAAACAAGAGCGCCATTATTTGAAAACACTTACTTATCGCCACGTACACAAAACACTGCTATAGTTGGAATTAATGACGAGAACGTTACCTCGGTTGAAGCGGGATATTATGTACGTACACCAATGGTTAAATTTCGTGTAACAGGATTCTTTACTCAAATGAATAATAGTACGGATGTACAAAGTTTTTATGATGAATTTTATAGAACGTTTGTAAACTATTCTGTAACTAATATTGACAAGCGTTATGTAGGTATTGAATTAGGTGCTGAAATTGTTTTAGGAAAAGGATTTACAGCAACCACTGCTTTGGCATTAGGTGATTATTATTTCAATTCACGTCAACATGAAATCATCACCCAAGATAATTCTCCAGCAGTTTTAGGTGAAAACATCGTTTATTCTAAAAACTTCTATATCTCAGGAACACCACAAACAAGTGGTACTGTCGGATTAAATTATCGTTCTAAAAAATATTGGCATGCTGGAATTAATGCTAATTATTTCGATAAAATTTAT
>JANXSD010000080.1 GCA_025352785.1 Bacteroidota bacterium | reverse complement strand
TTAAGTGTAATTAATAAACCAGACTCTGCTGGTCAAGCATGTGAGTTTTCACTTAACTCTCTTTATTTAAATGGTGCAAGGACATATCTTGGACTACCAAATATGCCGAATTATAACTTAGGAAGGTTAATTGGGAGTGCCTGTGATACATTAACGGGAATTGAATCTTATAATGAAATTGAAAAAGGAATTAAAGTTTTTCCAAATCCAGCTAATAATAATGTCAGTTTTGTATTTGATAATTTAGAAAGCAACTCTAAAGTTGAAATATCATTTATGGATATATCTGGAAGGTTAGTCTATCATATCCATTCATTGATTTCAGAAAACAAAACGAATATAGATTTAACTTCTCTATCTCAGGGAACCTATTGTTATCAGATTCAAACAACATTTGGTAGACATTTAGGTAAAATAACCATAATTAGGTAGTATGAGTTTTAATTTTGCATGATTAATTTATATTTACTTTAACATTACTATTATTTTCAAGTATTGTGGCTAGCCACCTTGCAGGTTAATTTTGAGCCCTACATTCATCTTTGATTTTTTTAGATATAATTTTGCAATTATATAATATACAAAATTGATAGATTAAATATAACATATCTATTGTATTATCCATTGCTTTGCTTAAGGCACGAAATTTTGTATGCGAAAAGTTATTTTCGCTTCGAAGGCTTCTTTTTTTAAAGTATTAATTTCTTCATCTAAATTTATTTTTAAAATGAAACAACTGATAAAAAATTATATACATTTGAAGAGTGAAATCGCGAATCACAATCAATTTTCAATTTATAAATAAATATTTGACCTATTTCATATTTATGGGTTTTTTGAACAATTAAAAAAATAATTAAACATAATATCAAATCAAATGAGAACATTTTACAACAGCTGTTTAACAGCATTCTTCAAAAACATCGTCCTGATGTTTGCATTCTTATTCCTTTACTCGGGCGCAAATGCACAACCATATCGGAATGCATTTATTGAAACCAATAGTACGGTGAATTCTATCTCTCGAGATGGAAGCAAAGTTTATCTTGGTGGATCATTTACACAAGCAGGTTACACGACAGGTAAAGCTGCTTTATTAAATGGTGGAAGTGATTTTCCAAACTTAACTTTTCCAAGAACTAACGGCGCAGTAAACACCGTAATTTCTGATGGTAATGGTGGTTGGTATCTTGGTGGTGCATTTTCAGCAATTGGTAATTCATCAATCGGTCGACTTGCGCATGTGCTTTCTGATAACACAGTTGATGTATCATTTGCTCCAAATCCTAATGCTGCAATTAATGCTCTATTACTTGATGGAACTACATTATATACTGGTGGAGATTTTACGTCAATTGGCGGAGTAAATATTAATAGAATTGCTGCATTGAATACATCAACTGGTATTCCAAGCGCATGGAATCCTAATGCAAATAATACTGTAAAAACATTGATGCTTTCTGGTAATTATTTATATGTTGGCGGTTACTTTACGAATATTGGTTCTAAGGATATTAACTACTATGCGAAAATTGATATTGCATCTGGCAATACGGTACAATCTGTATCGTTTAATAGCTACGTAAATACTATTGCTAATAATAGTGGTGATATCTATGTAGGTGGATCTTTTACAATTTCAGGATTTAATTCAGGAAAGGCAGCCTATTACTCTGGAACAAATGATATACCCGATTTTGATTTTCCAAGAACTAATTCTACTGTCAATGCTGTTATTGATGATGGTAATGGTGGGTGGTATATTGGTGGAAGTTTTACTACAATTGGAGGCGTAAATCGTAATAGACTGGCGCATATTCTTTCAGATTTATCTGTTGATCCCAATTTTGATCCCAATGCTAATGGAACTGTTAATGCATTATATAAAAATGGGACGTTACTTTATGTAGGTGGAACATTTTCATCTATTACTGGAAATACGATTAACCGACTTGCAGCGATTGATTTAACAACAAATATTATTACTTCATGGAATCCCAATCCAGATAATCAAGTGAATACTATTTGTATGATTGGTTCTGATATTTATGTTGGTGGTTATTTTTCGAATATTGGTGGTGTTAATCAAACTTATTTTGCCCGTCTAGATAATACTATTGGAAATGCATTACCCTCAATCGCAGTAAACAGTTATATAAATACGATGGTTGTAAACAACAATACGATTTATGCTGGTGGATCATTTACAAGTGGAGGTTTTAATACTGGCGCATCTGCATTATTAAGTACATCTAATGATGTTCCTATATATAATTTTCCAAAAACTAATAGTACAATAAATCAAATAATAACTGATGGAGCAAGTGGATGGTATATATGTGGATCATTTACTATTGTTGATGGTATCACACGAAACCGATTAGCACATATCCTTTCAAACAATACTGTTGATCCCAATTGGGATCCAAATGCAAATTCTACTATTACAAGTTTACTGAAAGATGGAAGTACCATTTATGCTGGTGGCTCTTTCACGCAAATTGGTGGAAATACAATTAGTAGTTTAGCGAGTATAGATGCTACTACAGGTGTTGTAGATGCAACGTGGTTGCCTAATCCAAATGGTGCGGTAAGTTCAATAGATGCAGATGGAACTAACTTATTTGTAGGAGGACAATTTACACAGATTGGTGGTCAAAGCAGAAATTATTTGGCATCATTAAATAAAACTACTGCCGCCATTACTTCCTGGACACCAAATCCCAATAGTTATGTTTATAAAATAATTGTACAAGGAACTAGTGCTTATATTGGTGGTTACTTTACAATTGTAAGTGGACAAAATAGAAATTATATTGCTGAAGTAAATAAGTCAACTGCTGCTGTTACTTCTTGGTCACCAACTTCAGATAATGTTGTATATGATTTCTTAATTAGCAATAACACAATGTATGTTGGTGGATCTTTTACGAATATTGGAGGACAGCCACGTAACAGACTAGCGAAATTAAGTTTAACAACAGGGAATAGTTCTACATGGAATCCTAATTTAAATTCAAATGTTTACAACGTAAAATTATTAGGTGCGAATTTATTTGTTGCAGGTGATTTTACAACAGTCGGTGCAACGACAAGAGAATATCTTGCTAAAATTGATTCCACAACTGGTGTTGTATCTTCATGGTATCCAAAACCAAATACAAGTGTTTATACTATTGCAGTTGCCGGATCTAATTTAGTTGTTGGTGGTACGTTTTCATATTTAAAATTCCAACCAAGAAGTTATATTTTATCTACAGATGTTACTGTAGGAAATGTTAGTAGCTGGAATCCTACTTCTGATAATGCAGTTTATGGATTATGTCTTGACAATACAAATAATTTGATTTATACAGGAGGAGCATTTACAAATATTGGTGGTCAAGCTCGAAACAGAGTTGCAGCAATAAATACTAATACAGGAATTGCAACAACATGGAATCCAAATGCTAATTCTAATATTTATAGTTTATATAAAAGAGATAGTTTAATTTATATGGTTGGAGATTTCACAATTGTAAATAGTCAAAATAGGTCATATAGTGCTGCTGTAAATGTTGCAGTTGGCGCACATGTAAATAACTGGGATCCACACTTAAGTGCTAGTGCATATATTATAGCAGGCGCAGGAAATAATTTATTAATTGGTGGAACATTTGATTATGGAAAGACATCAACAAATTACTATGCGCAATCAATAAATGAAACATCTGGATTAAGTAATAGTTGGAATCCAAATCCAGATAATGCAATTTATGCCTTTGAATTCGATGCTAATCGAGTATATCTTGGTGGGTTATTCACTAACATTGGTGGTCAAAATAGAAATAGATTGGCTGCCTTCAACAAAGGAACAAACACAATAAATGTTTGGAATCCCAATTTAAATTCCAATGTTTATACATTAATGATGAATAATGGACTTTTATATTGCGGTGGCGATTTTACAAGTGTCGGATTATTATCAAGAAATTATTTTGCGGCTATTGATACAAATACTGCAATTGCAACTTCATTTAATCCTCAAGTAAATGCAAGTGGATATTGTATGAATAAAAATGCAGGCAATATTGTTCTTGGTGGAAGTTTTGATTGGAGTAAATATGAAGCAAGGAATTATTTATTATGTTATGATGAAGTTACTCACTTAATTACTCCATGGAATCCAAGTGCAAACAATGTTGTTTATTCTATCACTGCTGATGCAAGTAATATTTATACAGGTGGAGCATTTACAAATGTTGGTTCTCAACCAAGAAACTATATTGCTCAACTTTCCAAAACTACTGGTCTTGCTACAATATGGAATCCTTCAGCAAATAGTAGTATTTATACAATGTTAGTCAATGGTACTACTCTCTTTGCAGGAGGAGCCTTTACAACTATGAATAGTATTGCACGAAATCATCTCGCAGCTATTGATGTTTCTGGATTAGGTACTTTACAATCATGGGATCCAAATGCTAATGGAGATGTTAACTCACTTGCTTATTATAATAATAATATATATGCTGGTGGTAGTTTTTCAAATATCAATTCATTGCCAAGAGGAAATTTTGCAGAAATAAATTCTTCTACAGCAGTAATAGGTTCCATGAATCCTGGATTTAATAGTACCGTTTATAGTTTAGCACTTGATAATGCTACATTATTTGCTGCTGGAAATTTTAATACACTTACTCCTACTTCTACAGTACGAAATCATTTAGCTGCCTTTGATTTAAGTACTGGTAATTTAACTTCTTGGGATCCTAATGCAAATGGAGCGGTATATTCTTTATATAGCAAAAATGGTTTCGCATTTGCTGGAGGATCATTTACATCTATAGCAGGACAAACACTAAGTAATTGCGCAATTATAACAAGTAATGGTTTAAGTTCTTCATTTTATCCTAATTTTAACTCTACAGTAAATGCAGTAAGTGTTTATGATTCTATATTATATGTTGGAGGTAGTTTTACTTCTTATAATGGTGAAGCTGCAAGCTATATTGTTTCAATTACATTCCCTAATTTTGATTTTGCAGTTGGTATTCCTGCTATACATTATGACAATCTTGGAATAACAGTATTTCCAAATCCTTCTAAAGGTTTATTTCAAATTAAGGGAACTGTAATTGAAGGAGGAAATCTGATTTCAAAAATTTATAGTATTTCTGGTGCACTTGTGTACAGTAAAGAATTCAAATCAGCGGGATCAGAAATTCAGGAGACAATTAATTTAGAAAATAATCTATCTCCAGGTATGTATACAATGCAACTAATTAACAATAAAAAAGTTCAAACTGAAAAAATTATTATTCAATAGTGAATTTTTTTTAATACTGTTCAATTTATATTGAGAAAGCCTGTTTCGCATGAAATAGGCTTTCTCATTTATACCTATTTTTAAATCTATTTGGATATTTAAATTACGCTATATATATTTGTGTAACCGTTTGGTTACGAAATAGAGAAATCAAAATATGAGAAGAGATGTATTTCAAGCTATTGCTGATCCCACAAGAAGAGAAATACTTAACCTCTTAACACAAGAAAGACTTAACTTAAATTCTGTTGCCAACAACTTTAATATTAGTCGTCCTGCTATATCAAAACATATTAAAATTCTTACTGAA
>JANXSD010000020.1 GCA_025352785.1 Bacteroidota bacterium | reverse complement strand
CCAAAGATACGATGTAATTTTTTTATCAAAACGATTTAAAAAATCGTTGCATAGCCTTTGCCTACGGAACTATTTTTTTAAGAAGTATTGATGAAAAAGGACAAGTAGATTGGACTAAAATATATTGGCTGTTGGTATTATAACCTAATTACTTTTTGGCTCCTATTAATATGTTCGTATAGTAAGTGAAAACAATAATTACTAGAGCTAAAATTCTAAAATCATATTTCATTAATCAACTTTAATTTCATCATTTAAAAAGCAATTATTTGTGAAAGTTGATTATTAACTAGTTTTTCAGTTGTTTCCTTAAAAGTGTTTTGATCCATTTCGTGTTGAACGCCGCTAATCGGTAGTAAAAACGGCAAAACATGCACATTCATGTGATTCATTACAGCAGCAAGGTGATCCATTCCTCTCAAATTACCTGCTCTTCCAGTAGAGATCCCAATGAGAGCTGCTTTCTTTCCAGAAAAGGCAATTCGTGAGTCCATCACATCAATTAACAACTTAAGTATGCCAGGGAAACTTCCATTGTATTCTGGAAATACAAAAATGAACTTCTCTGTTGGTAGAAATATCTCTTGCTGAATTTCCAATATTGCATCTGGCTTTTTACCCTTTTCATATACATCCGTATGCAAAACCTCTACCGGCAGCGATTCTAAATCGAAATACTTTGTAGCCGAATATTGTTTTTGCAACATCCCATAATAAATCTTCGAAAATTTTGAAGTGAGACTGTTGGGGCGATTGGTTCCAGAAATTAAGGTGATCATGCATTCATATTTATAATTCGAAAACGTTTCGTATATATAATAGTTTTAAGGTTTAACTTTATAAACAAAGACAGGTTGATTTTTATTATTCTTATTTAACCAATGCAATAAATTGTCCATGAAGCTAGGCTCGGCTGTATAAACTAATTCGATATTTTTTCCGCTTTTGATTTGAAAATCGGTTGTCCTTTTTGCAAGATCTTGATCTTCAAAAAATAATATATAATTTGGAAATTGTTCTTTGTTATTTCTTAGTAATGCAACATTCAAACTATCTACAGTAAATCCTGAATAAATGGAATATCCCTTTTGCCATTTTCCACTGTAATATTGTGGCAATAGTTGCGCGTCATCTGTATGACTGGATTCAATTATAAAATTATTGTAATCTGGTTTGTTATATAAATAATACATCGCTTCCACGCGTGATCTTTTTGAATACATAGTACTGATAAACAAAAGTGGTAGTATATTAATGATCCAAAAAAATTTCCATGATCCTGCCTCAAATTTTTTCCATTTAATATGTTCTCTTATTTGTGCCCATCCAACTATTCCTCCGCAAATTAAATAGGGAACAAATGGCATTATAAACCGCTCTTGTTTATTTGGAAAATAGCTGTGAAAAACAAAGAAACATAAAGATGGTAAAAACAAAACAAAAATCTTTTTCCAACTTTTAAAATATCCTGCAATTAAATATAAACTTATGGGTGGAATTAACATCCCTCCAACTGTAAATATATATTGATAAGAAGGACGATTGAAATAACTTGTTGAGTTTGCAAAATTGTAATTTACATACTCTTTCAACTCCACAAATGGCAAACCCCACAAAACCATATCTGCTGATTGAGTAATAAAAAAAGTTGTAAAAAAAACAGCGAAACAAATAGCTCCATTGATAAATTCTTTTCTTATTAAAAACACTAATCCAACCCCAACAAAAAAGAACAAACACTGGTACCGAATGCCCATTGCTATACCTATAAATAATCCTGCCCAAACAGCGTATTTACTATTTCTTGTTTCGTCAAATTTTATTAATGCTAATGAGGAAGCTAACAACGGAGGAACGCATACCCATTCCACTAAATTACGAACACTTAGCGATGGAATAAACCATAATAATGCTAACATCCATCCTGCCTCTTTTGCTACCTTTTCGTTGCTCAGTCGAAGCGTGATTTTATATCCAAGAATAATTACCAATAAGGAATAACAAGCGTGAATAAACCTAATCAATAGCATCTTTACTTGTGGATCGTTTATATGGATCAACTGGAAAAATTTGAATAAAAGGATATGAAATCCTACATAAAACCAACTATGGCCACTCACCTGTCCACCAGCATTCCAGGGCAACCAGTTATTGTAATCATAGCCAGATGCTATACTTTGACCAGCTTCGATAACCAAAAAATGATCATCATGCATGCCATAGCCCTTCGAAAAAACTACAGCGATTAATCGAACAAATAAGCCAACAAGCACAATTACTGTGAGTGGACTTTTTTCATAATATGCTTTGATGATTTTCATAGAATTCAGATGCGAAAGTAAATCATTGATGACAAATTCAACCTGATTATTTTTTTTCATCCAAAACAGATCACATTTAAACCAATTATTAATAGATTTAAAGCACTGATTCGCACTAATACTTACTTATTAACATTGATCTCTATTTAAGAGTGTATATCGCCTTAAAATTAGTATCTTTGGCATGTAAATCTGTATTCTAATTAAATCATTGATAATGAGCGAACAAGTGCTAGAAAAAGAACAACAAGCGAATGATTATTCAGCGGATAGTATACAAGTCCTTGAAGGTTTGGAAGCCGTGCGGAAACGCCCAGCCATGTATATCGGTGATATTGGATTTAAAGGTCTTCACCACCTTGTGTATGAAGTAGTTGACAACTCAATTGATGAGGCACTTGCTGGACATTGTAAAAACATTGATGTTTTTATAAACATCGACAATAGCGTAACAGTACGCGACGATGGTCGCGGTATCCCAACCGATATGCATCAAAAAGAAGGTCGCTCAGCACTTGAAGTTGTAATGACCGTTTTACATGCTGGAGGTAAATTCGATAAAGATTCCTATAAAGTTTCTGGTGGATTACATGGTGTTGGCGTTAGTTGTGTGAATGCATTATCTATCGCTCTCAAGGCTACCATCCATCGTAATGGAAAAATATTTGAACAAGAATTCAGTATTGGGAAACCGTTATATCCAGTAAGAGAAATTGGCGAAACTACGCTCACCGGAACGGAAGTGACCTTCAAACCGGATGACACTATTTTCATTACAACGATTTATCATTACGACACGCTTGCAACACGTTTACGTGAGCTTTCATTCCTCAATAAAGGTATTTCAATAAACATCACCGACTTACGTGAACTTAACGCAGATGGTGAAGCAACCAATAAAGATAGATTCTATAGCGATCGTGGGCTAGTAGAATTTGTTGAATTCCTAGATGCCACTCGTGAAAAATTAATTGACGATGTGATTTACATGGAAGGTGAACGTAATAACATCCCAGTGGAAGTTGGCATGCATTACAATACTTCTTACAATGAAAATGTTCACTCTTATGTGAATAATATTAATACACATGAAGGTGGAACTCACCTTTCTGGTTTTAGAAGAGCTTTAACGCGTACGCTAAAAAATTACGCAGATAAAGAAGGTCTTTTAAGCAAATTAAAATTCGAAATTTCTGGTGATGACTTTCGTGAAGGATTAACTGCTGTTATATCGGTAAAAGTTCAAGAGCCACAGTTTGAAGGTCAAACAAAAACCAAACTTGGAAACAATGAAGTAATGGGTGCGGTTGATCAGGCCGTTTCTGATATGCTTCAAATGTATTTAGAAGAACATCCACGCGAAGCAAGAATTATTGTAAGCAAGGTGATTCTCGCTGCTACCGCTCGTCATGCTGCACGCAAAGCACGTGAAATGGTGCAACGTAAAGGAGCTTTCACAGGATCAGGATTACCAGGAAAACTTAGTGATTGTTCAGAAAAAGCTGCTTCTAAATCAGAATTATTCCTTGTCGAAGGGGACTCTGCTGGTGGAACGGCTAAGCAAGGACGTAACCGTGAATTTCAAGCTATTCTCCCACTAAGAGGTAAAATCCTGAATGTAGAGAAAGCGATGGATTATAAGATCTACGACAACGAAGAGATTCGCAATATGTTTACAGCAATGGGTGTAAGCAAAGGAACTCCTGAAGATGAGCGAGCTCTAAATATAGAAAAGCTTCGCTACCATAAAATTGTCATCATGACCGATGCCGATATAGATGGAAGTCATATCACGACACTTATCCTAACTTTCTTTTTCCGCCACATGAAAGAATTAATCGAAAACGGATACATCTATATCGCAACACCTCCACTTTACCTCGTTAAAAAAGGAAAAGAAGAAGAATATTGCTGGACCGATGAACAACGTATTGCTGCTGTGAAAAGAATTGGTGGTGAAGGCAAAGAATCAACTGTCGGAATCCAACGTTATAAAGGCCTTGGTGAGATGAATGCTGAGCAGCTTTGGGAAACAACTATGCGCCCAGAAACGCGAACCTTGCGCCAAGTAACCATTGAAAGTGCTGCAGAAGCAGATAGGATTTTCTCTATGTTAATGGGAGATGATGTTCCTCCTCGTAGAGAATTTATTGAGAAAAATGCAAAATATGCAAAAGTGGATGTTTAGATTATCCTAAAAAATTAAAAAAACGCAGCCTACCAGCTGCGTTTTTTTTGACCTTTCCAAAAATTATTGATTGCGACAACTCAACTTTTGTTAATTCATCAATGAATTTATACGCTTACTATTCGCGTTCACGGATTTTTTTCCCTTATTCGACTGGTTAATGAATATTCGCGTACTCTTACTTGTTTCACTACATACGTTTTCCATAACTTCGCCACTAATATCCTATCAAATAAATCTATTATAAAAATGAAAGTAACTGTTGTAGGCGCGGGCAATGTAGGTGCCACTTGCGCAAATGTAATTGCTCATAAAGAACTTGCCAACGAAGTAATTCTTCTCGACATTAAAGAAGGAATTGCTGAAGGCAAATCTCTTGATATTTGGCAAACCGCTCCAATCAATTTATATGATACGAGGGTGAAAGGATCTACAAATGATTATGCGGCTACTGCCGGATCTGATGTTGTTGTGATCACTTCTGGGTTGCCTCGTAAACCAGGAATGAGTCGTGATGATTTAATTGCGACAAATGCGGGAATCGTAAAATCGGTAACAGAAAACATCGTCAAATATTCGCCTAATACAATTATTATCGTTGTGAGTAACCCCTTGGATGTTATGACTTATTGTTCATACATGACATCAGGGCTAAAGTCAAGTAAAGTGTTTGGTATGGCAGGTATTCTTGATACGGCTCGTTATCGCGCATTTCTTGCGGAAGCTTTAAATTGTTCTCCAAAAGATATTCAAGCAGTATTAATGGGTGGTCATGGTGATACAATGGTTCCATTGCCACGTTATACAACTGTTGCAGGAATTCCAGTTACTGAATTAATTGCATCTGATAAATTAGACGCAATTATACAACGCGCTAAAGTTGGTGGTGGAGAATTAGTGAATTTAATGGGAACATCAGCATGGTATGCACCTGGTGCTGCAGTAGCTCAAATGGTTGAAGCGATTGTACGTGATCAGAAAAGAATTTTCCCTGTTTGCGCCTGGTTAAATGGCGAGTATGGAATGAAGGATATTTATCTTGGTGTTCCAGTGAAATTAGGCAAGAACGGTATTGAACAAATTATCGAACTTAAATTAAATGATGCCGAAATGGATCTTTTAAAGAAATCAGGAGCTGCGGTAAAAGAAGTGATGGATGTATTAGATAAAATGCAAGAGACAGTAAAATAAATTATTGAAATATATATTGAACAGCGTATCTGGAAAGATGCGCTGTTTTTTTGTTTAAAGATCTTTATAAAATAAATTTTAACAAATAAACTTAATGCCATCTACTATTATCACTATCGAAAAGTTTATTATTCCTCCTGTCGGATTACACATTCATATAAAGGTTTTTTTAAATAATAAAGTGGCAAGATTTGTTGTTGATACTGGTGCTTCTCAAACTGTAATTGATAAAAATAAAGCAGAACATTTTATACCTAATGGCGTGCATCGAATGCTGGATGCATTAACAGCAGGAATTGGAAGTCATAATTTAGAAAGTCAGGCCGTAATCATAAAAAATAGCCGAATTGGAGAATTAAAAATCATGGATCATGAATTTATACTTCTCGATTTGCAACATGTAAATGAAAGTTATAATACAATGGGCTTAAAAGAAATTGATGGGATTTTAGGAAGCGATCTTCTTGAAAAATATTCTGCAATAATTGATTTCAAGAAGGCAATATTGAAACTAAGTTGGAAAAAATAATTTCACTATAAAAAGCGATCCATTTCTTTCTGATTCGGCATTCTGCAAACACTTCTTTTGCCGAACCAATTATATCTGTTTTTTGCAATCCATTTATAAATCAAATTACGAAATAGTGGAGGAACAATTAAAAAAGCTGCAAAAAAATTAAAAGGACTTCCTAATAACCAACAGATTTTTAAGATGGCTGTTGAATATCGATATACATTACTTTTATAAATTAAGATTACCGAATCAACATTTTGCAATTTATATTCTTCAACTAATTTCAACCCGGCCCCTTGTTGAGAAGCAGCGAATAAAAACTTTTTTTTCTTATCGTATTTAATGATAAAGTCAATTGTAGAGGAACAGAAATTACAGTATCCATCAAATAAAATAATTGGACGTATTATGGTTGTCATCAATTTCAACCTAATTATTAAATGTGGTTTTTAAAAGCTCAATAAATTTATCCCTTTAAGGACGAACAGAAACCGAATAAGGATCCACCGACAACTCAGGTTTATAACTTCTAATATAATCCAACGTATTTAAATCGATTACACTTAAATAACCATTTTTCCCTGCGCATGCTGTTGGATGATGTGGCGCAATTCCACCTGAAACATTTCTATTAGCAACATAAACTAATTGCTTTTTTTCATCAACTGCAATTCCATGTGGCTGCCAACCTACTTGTACTTTCTTTAATTCAGTGAATGAATTTAAATCAATTACACTTACCGATCCTTTCACATTAGGAAAGGCATTGTCTTCCATGTTCGTTACGAATGCGAGGTTATGAGAAGGGGACACTACAATTTCCTGAGGATATTTACCCACGGGAATTACTGCGAATAAAGTATCCATTACCGTATCCATCACTCGTACTTCATTATAATTTGTATCCTGACACGTAACAAGGTAATGCGCGAAATCAGGAGTGAAAACTATATCGTGTGGTTTCAAACTTGTAAAAGGCGCTTGACCAAATTTCCATAATTTTTTATATTGATAATTGCTAATATCATTGATTGGAATTTTAAAAATGCTACTTTCATTTTGACAAGTCACATAGATTGTATCACTACTTTGATTTAAGGCGATACCATGCAATTGCTGTCCTGTACTTCCAATTAAAAAAGGTCCTTCCGTATGGCAAGTTCCTGTAACTAAATCAACGAATGAAATTCGTCCCACACTATAATCAACGATGTATGCTGACTTTGAATCGCTGCTAATTATTCCAGTATTCCATTGTCCGGGTATTCCATTTCCGATAGGGATTGTTTTTGTTAATTGATCAGTAGCTGCATCAAAAATTTGTATGACATCAGAATTTAAAAATACTACCATCCAAAATTTACCATCAGCAGAAACCCGAATATTATGCGGGGCTTCAGGATGCGTTGGATCAGGATTTATTCCTACGTCTACCATTCGCATTATTACCTTTCTATCAGTATCAAAGACGGAAACAACATCACAACCTTGATTTGTAACATAAAATTTATGGCGTAATGGATTTCCAGAAAAGGCGATATCCCCTTTATTGTTCGGAGCTCCTGCATTTATCCATGTACGCAAGCTTAAATAATCGGCTGTAGATAATGCAGGTAAATTAATGGGCATCGTAGGCTGAGATACTAACCCTAGCAATGTATCGGTACATGTAAAATATAACAGCGTACTGTAATCACCTCTATACGGAATTGTCACTGCACCATTTCTAGTACCATTAAACATAACATCCCAAGAGCTAAGATCTAATCCACCTGCAGCTCCATTACTAATTGAATTATGACAGCCTGCTGTTGCACATTTACCCACAATAATTTTCTCAATAGCTGGAGGATAATTCGTACCAACAGCAACATCGGGTATATCAGTTTTACAAGCTGAGATAAATAACAATACAACTAAAAGTTGTTTGATTTTCATGGTTAGTCTCCTTCTGTTACAGGCACAATTAAATTGATAATTCCATTATATTGATCAGTGCTAAATGGTATACCACCTTTAACAATATTTTTAGTGGGATCCAATGTACTATCAATGCCTACTGCATATAAATAATAATCGCCCTTTTGCAAATTTGAAATAGCGATTTCAACACTGTCATTGGCGATTTTAAAGCTCTTATCAAATGCTGTTGCATTGCCATTTCCAGGAAGTTCTTGAGTGCAATATTTAATGTAAAGTGTACATCCAGGAATTGCTTTCGTATGATGCATTGTTTTTGCAACAAGTGTTAAATTTCCTCCCGACCCTGCGGTACAATCATTTGACTTTTTACATCCCATAAAAAAAACTGGAACTAACAAACTAATAGCAAATAAATAATGTTTCATAATAGGATTGTTTAGCGTTTAATTATTCTTTCACAAATTTTCTTGCAAAGATTTGTTTTCCGTTATTCGCATGAATAAGATAAGTACCCAATGATAAATTTGAAATATCAATGGTATTTATTCCAGACCTGACATACGTTTTTATTACATTTTTACCTAATACATCAACTATTTCTAATTGAATTTTTGATGTTTGATTAATATTATTAAATTCTAAATACAAAACATCTTTTACTGGATTTGGAAACAAATTAAAAAAGGAGCTATTGGGTGCGTCAATATTTGCAACCGACAAGATTACATTTTGTGTATACAATGCAACGCCTCCCATGGAATTCCCTACAACAACATCATATTTTGTATCGCCATCAAGATCCGCAATTGCAGGAACGCAGCGTGCGGGCTCATAAATATTTTGAAACATTGAATCTTGAAGCGTGAACGCCCCCGATAAATTTCCATCAATATTTGTATAGTGATAAAGATAACCGCTTATAGATCCAACTAACAATTCATAACTACCATTATGATCAAAAAGACAAGGAGCGCTCAAGCCAGCAATGGCACCAGCGGAAACATTTACAGCACCAAAATTATTACTTTGCAAAGTAAATATAGGAGCGTTTACAGAGCCAGTATTTTTGTAATAACTCAATGTGCCAATTCGATTCCCTATCACTAAATCCAATTTGCCATCACGATCAACATCGATTAATTGTGGTGATGCCGCTGCGCTAACATTTATCGATTGATAATTTGCTTGCGAAAAAATAAAATTAGGTGATGTTGCTGTTCCAATATTTTGATAATAAATCAAGCTACCACCATCTTCACCCAGAATCATATCTAAATCATTATCGCCATCCAAATCACCAAAAGTTGGAAAGACTCCTAATATTCCCAAATTCGATATACTATCAAAATCATCAGTTATCAAATGGAATTTTGCTTTTAGCGAAGTGCCAATATTTTTATAAAATGCAATTTTTGTTTGGTGGGGACTTGAATAAAAATCATTCCCAATAAGCATGTCTTTTAAGCCATCACCATCTATATCAACTAAAACAGGATGCGCACTGGAACCTACATCAATCATTGTATTTGCAAGAAACCTATTTGTAACATGAGAAAAAACATTTGTGGAATTATTCGTCGTGTTTTTATATAGTTGAACATTATTATAATTTTCAGCACCTGGGACAAAATTTGCGGCAATTAAATCCTTCTTTCCATCATTATCTGCATCAAAATAATAGGGAGCTGGAAATGGTGATCCCGGTTGAATTACTGGAATATTATAATTTGGAAAAATGGAATCGTAAGCACATGCATAAGCCGAATCTGGCGTTCCACAATTATTGATCATCAATAAATTTGTTCCACCTACATCGCCAACAATAATATCCTGATCGCCATCGCCGTCGATATCTAATGCTAATGTTGCAGATCCATTATGACGGTATTGTGCAAGTTTATCCTCTTCAATTTTGGTTCTGAATGGATTTGCTGGTCCTAAAAAACATGTTCCACTAGAGCCAGGATAAAGTATCGCAGTATTGTAAGAAGCATTGGTATAAAAATATCCCCAACAACCCGTAATGTTATAAATATAATTCAAGTTCCCAAAACCAGTAGAAGAATCGGAGGCTATGTTTTTATTGTTTTCATAAAGATTTCCGCTTATTGAAAATGCAAGAACATCCATATCCGAATCGTTTTCCAAATCTGTTAACGCTGGCATATCAACTCGAGTTACATAAATTGGAGTAGCGAAAGTTCCATAATGTGTATTAACAAGAATAGGAACTTGATTAAACGACAATCCATTTGTAGGAGTATAATCATTTCTATATAATTCCAGCCCGCCTGAAATGTAATAAGAAAATAAATCCATGTCACCATCATGATCATAATCATACGTACGAATCCATCCTTCTAATCCTTTCGGAAAAAGTTTTTCATATTTTGGAGCAAATATCCAAGGGTTTTTTGTGGTTGATCCATTATTAATAAAACAATTCAACCGAAAAATATTTCTATTCACCCAATCAAAAACAATAAGATCCATCTTGCCATCGCCGTTCAAATCCATATCAGCAAAAACAGGAGCATTAAACCCACCGGTCCAGGCGTTTTCTAATCGCATATTGGCGATATCAACTGCAATACTTGTATCACGATAAAGTGAAACTGATTGCGCCGATAATTTACCGGTTACGATAAATAAAATAATTAACAATGATTTTGTGAGTACCTTCATGAATTCTAAGTTATTGTTTTATCATTTTTTTAACGAATAATTCATTTGCAATAATTATCCTTATAAAGTAAACAGCATTTGCCAAACTAGAAACATTTATATCAGTCGAATTCCCTTCAAACGTGGACTGAAATACGCTACGTCCCATTAAATCGCATATCTCTATTTGACGTTTCCCTTGAGTGTTTAGTTGCAGCAATTGTATGGTAAGTAAGTCAGAAACCGGATTTGGTAAAACTTTAATTTCGCCCGACAAATGTTCATGCATTGCGATAGAAGAAAAAACTGATTGTGTATACAACCTTAATCCACCTGATCGATTACCAGTTAATAAATCTTGCTTGTTGTCGCCATCAATATCTGCTCTAGCAATACTTACCGATCGGGGTTCAAATATTTGTTGATACATACTATCAATAAGTGTAAATGATCCCGCCAAATTGCCATCGATATTTCCATATTGATGAATGTATCCGCTTTCTGATCCCACTAACATTTCGTAGGAACCATTGTTATCATAAAGTAATGGAATACTTAAACCTGCTCCTGCGCCAACTTGCGAAACATTAACTCCTCCAAAAGCTGATGTTATCAATGTAAAAATAGGAGAAGACGCAATTGTTGATGTATTTCTGTAATATCTTATTTGTCCGTTTCTATTTCCTAATAACAAATCGATTTTCCCATCACGATCAACATCTATTAATTGCGGAACCGCATTATTTCCTCCTGAAATATTTTGAAATGGAGCCTGTATAAAAACATAATTTGAAGGACTACCAATTGCTGCTGTGTTACGATAAAATATCAAATCACCAGTGTTATTTCCAAGCAACAAATCTTGATCGCCATCAGCATCAATATCACCAAAGGAAGGACTTAACCCTGTTTGTTGTAAAGATGACAACCCTAACCAATCATCGGTGATGAGAGTAAAGGCTGGATGTGTTAAAGTGCCAGTATTTCGATAATAGGAGACTCGTGAAAAAGCAAGCGAAGGGTTCTTATCAAAATACTTATCATCTCCAACAATTATATCGAGTAAGCCATCATTATCAATATCGCTGAATGCAACATTGGAAGAAGTACCAACATCTATCATATCACCAACAAGCATTCTATTTGTAGTATAACTAAATTGGTTGGTACAATTATCTGTCATGTTTTCATAATACAAAACATTAAAATAATCCTCTCCCGCATTGGATGCTGGTGTAACAATTAAATCTTTTTTGCCATCATTATTTACATCGAGATATGCAGGTGAAGGGAGATTGCTAAGATTAACAGAAATAGTATTAGAAGGGAAAAAAGTATCTTGTGCTGTAATAAGTGCGGATGAACTAGTGCCTCCATTCTCCAAAAACAATAAGTTGTTTCCAAGGATGTCTCCATTTAATAAATCGTAGTCGCCATCACATCCTTGATCGAACCCAATTAATATGGATCCCGAATGTCGATTAGTAGTTTTAAGACTTGAATCATCATCAATTAAATTACCACGACAAACTACATTTAGATTTGCAAAATTTGAAAGTCCGTCTAATTGAAATTGCCCCCAACAATATGGTTCATAAAACATATTAAAACCATCACAACTTGAAGTTGCAGACGAATCAGCAAAATAATTACGATAATATTCAATCGTATTATTTGAGTTGGCAAAAATCAAAACATCAATATCCCCATCATTATCAATATCCATAAATGCTGGAACATTTAAATCACTACCAGTTATATCTTTATAGAAAGTGCCAAACCATGCCGTTAAATGATTGGTAACGGGAGTAAAAACAAGGCCTGTTGAAACCGAATAGTCATTTCTATACACTGCAATTGCTTTGTTATTATAAACGAACAAATCCATGTCTCCATCACAATCAAAATCCACACATCTAACCCATTTACTCATTATTGGAAAACGACTAATATAACTTGGGTCATAATGATAGGATACTTGTCCGGCAATACCATCATTAATAAAAGTTGAAACACGATCATTTACACGATCAAATGTAAAGAGGTCTTTTATTCCATCACCGTTAAGGTCTATTTCATTTAGAATAGGGCTGTTTAATCCTCCTGCCCATGGAGATGTTAGCATTGTGCCATTCACAGTTACAGGGGGTCGTTGATCAAGGAAAAGAAACTGACCAGAAGATTGCGAGTAGCCAATAGTCCCAGCAAAAAGGAAAATCCCGATAACTAATAATCGAAACATATAAATTTAGTAAAGAGTGTGTTGTCCAAAGATATGGATAAGTGAATGATGAAGGAGATGAATATTTTCTGTTTTTTACAATAGTCTTACATGAATAGAATTTATATGAATTCAAAACATTTTTTCATATTCTCCATAATCCTTAATAAATTCGTAGCCTATTCAAATAATCATGGCAAGTTTCGATATAGTTAGCGAAGTAGATCTTCAAAAATTAGACAATGCAATTAACGTGGCAGTGAAAGAAATTACTACACGTTATGACTTTAATGGGTCAAAAACGACTTTAGAATTAGACAAAAAAACCTCTTTGATTAATGTCTTAACTGAAAACGATATGAGAATGAAAGCAATTCAGGATATTTTAATCTCCAGAATGATGAAACAAGGACTGGATTCAACATGCCTCGATTTCGGAAAGGATCAGCAGGCTTCAGGAAATATGGTGAGAAAGGAAATAAAGGTGAAGATGGGAGTTGATAAAGAAACTTCTAAAAAGATTGTAAAACTTATTAAGGAGGGAGGATTTAAAGTTCAAGCATCACAAATGGATGAGCAAATAAGAGTAACTGGAAAGAAATTTGATGATTTACAAGCTGTTATGGCAGCAGTAAAAGGTGCTGGTTTAGGATTGCCTTTCCAGTTTACAAACTATAGAGATTAAAGTTATTATAATTCAAGTGAAGATTTTATTGGATTAATTATTCCACTTTCTTAACTTATTAGTATATTTTTCATGCACATTTATGGAGATAAAGAGGACTTAATATCTTCATTTTAGGTCATAATAAAATTTAAATATGTCATTATGCTGTAAGAATCTTTGAACCGAACAATAATTAAATCCTCATTCAACGTTTTTTCGTTCAAGTCAATTCGTTATTATTGTGCCCTTCGAACAAGGAAAAAAAATTATAAAAACTTAATTCACAAAAACCATACACGACTATGAGTCAGACAAAGTCAGGATCCGGCATCCAGGGGATGTTAGCAGCTATCGTAATACCGGCCGCTTTGATTACCTCCATTCTTATTTTCAAATTTGTTCTTGGTAGCCCGGGCAATTTTCAGGACAATAATCCTGAACTCAACCCACTTCCAGGTAACTTTTTAGGAATTATCTACAAAGGAGGTTTTATTGTACCAATTCTTATGTCGTTATTACTGATCGTAATCACTTTCGTAATCGAGAGATTCATCACAGTAAATAAGTCACGTGGAAATGGAACAATTGACTCTTTTATCTTCAAAATGCGTTCTTCTTTATCGAAAGGAGACCTTGATGCAGCAATAAAAGAATGTGATCGTCAGCAAGGTTCAATTGCTGCTGTTGTGAACGCAGGACTTAAAGCTTATAAGCAGATGGAAGGCGAAAAAGCAATGGATAAAGAACATAAAGTAGCTGTTATTCAAAAAGAAATTGAAGAAGCAACCACTTTAGAATTACCAATGCTATCTAAAAACTTAGTTATTATTTCAACAATCGCATCTATCGCTACCTTGATGGGGCTTTTAGGAACTGTATTTGGTATGATTCGAGCATTCGCTGCGCTTGCACAAGCAGGTTCACCAGATGCAACAGCTCTTGCAACGGGGATTTCAGAAGCACTAATCAATACTGCTTTTGGTATCGGTACTTCTGCAATAGCAATTATTTTCTATAACTTCTTCACCAATAAAATTGACTCGATTACTTATGGTATCGATGAAGCTGGTTATAGCATTGTGCAAACATTCACAGCACGCAACTAATCCGATAAACAGGTAAAAATCCTAAAAAGCCGAGACGTATGCCAAAAGTGAAGATGCCCAAAAAGAGTCCGTCGTTGGACATGACGCCAATGGTGGATTTGGCATTCCTCCTGGTTACTTTCTTCATGCTTACTACTCAGTTTCGTCCTGATGAACCTGTAGTGGTAGATTCTCCATCTTCTATTTCCGAAAAAATCCTACCAGATAAGGTCATGTTGATCACCATTGATTCAACAAATCGTGTTTTCTTTAATCTGGAAGGCAAGGAAATTCGGACAAAGATGTTGAATCAAATGATAAGCAAGAATCATGAAACATTTGATGAAAAATCTATCAATCAATTTGCATTACTAGGAACTTTCGGGATGACAGTAAAAGAACTAAAAGAATTTCTACCTATGGATGAATTGGGTAGAAAAGATTTTATGAAAAAGAGTAAAGGCATTCCGTATGATTCATTGAATAATCAATTGGGTGATTGGATTCGATATGGCCGCTTAGCCGATGCTGAGTTAAAAGGTCCAAATGTTCCAAAAGATAAATTGCTTCGATTTGCAATAAAAGGAGATGGTAACGCAAATTATACAGCGATAAAACGTGTGATAGAAGTGTTCCAGGAAATGAATGTAAATCGCTTCAACCTAGTTACCACGTTGGAGAAAAATCCAAACCAATAAGCCCTCAATAAAATTATGTCAGAGGTACAAAGTAACGAACAAGACTCCGGTAAAAAAGGGAAACATTCGAAAGTAAGAGCTAAGAAACAATCGACTCATATCGATATGACTCCTATGGTTGATCTTGCGTTCTTATTGCTTACTTTTTTCATGCTAACAACCACTTTTGGAAAACCGAAAACAATGGAAATTAACATGCCAGTGAAGGATCCAAATAATAAGCCGAATGAAGTGAATAACGCATTAACCTTTTTGTTAAGTGGTGGTGATAAAGTCTATTGGTATTACGGTGAATTAAAACCAACTACAACACTAACTCCTACGGACTTTTCAAGTAATGGTATACGTAAACTTTTACTAGACTACAATAAAAATGCTGTAAGTAAAATCAAAGAATTACGTGCTAAAGCAGAGAAGACTAACATGGCCGATACTACTCTTAAACGCATGGAAGTGGATGTGAAAGGAGAAAAAGAATCTTTAATGGTTCTTGTTAAAACGGACGATAAAGCAAAGTATAAAAATGTAATAGATGCGCTTGATGAATTAAATATCACCATGGTAGGAAAATATGCTCTTGTTGATATTGGCAAGCAGGAATTTGATTTGATTAATAAATTACAACCCGCTAAGTAAAATGGCAGATCTATTCACTCCATCCTGGGAAAACCCAACTAATTCCGAAAGGACTGAGTTGGTGTTCCAAAACAGGAATAAAGAATACGGTGCTTATCCTATTCGAAAAAGCTACGACCGAACTGCATCGAGAGCTCTTCTTATTGCGATAGGTTTATTTGTTGTAGGCGTTGCCGCTCCTTTTATCATGCGAATGATCAATAATTCAGGTACTGAAAAAATTGATCGATCGGTGGAGGTAAACATAGAACTAAAAGAGCCACCACCGCTTGATAAAAACGAGCCGCCACCGCCACCACCGCCACCACCACCACCAACTATCGAAACTGTAAAATTTACACCTCCGGTTGTTGTTGATCGTCAAGTGGAAGAAGAGCAACCACCTCCACAAGAAAAGTTAAGTGAAACAAATGTTGGTGTTGTAACTCAAGCAGGTGATGAGAATGCTGTTGAACCTCCACCAGAGGTTGTGGCAGATCCAGATGCAGGTAAAGTATATAGTTACGTAGAAGAAATGCCAACTTTTCCGGGAGGAGAGGCGGCACTTTACGAATACCTTCAACGAAATATTAAATATCCGCCCTTGGCTCGCGAAAATGGTATCACAGGAAAGGTATTTATTGGTTTTGTTGTTGATAAAGAAGGAAAAATTGGTGACATAAAAATCCTGCGTTCATTAGGTGCTGGATGTGATGAAGAAGCATTAAGAGTAATAAAATCAATGCCAGGATGGAAGCCAGGAAAGCAAAACGGAAGGACCGTGGCGGTTTCTTATAGTATGCCAATTAATTTCTCACTTAAATAAATTATTTCTATTGTATATCGAAGAGGCTCTTCCATTCAGGAGGAGCCTTTTTCTTTTCACTAATTGCTAATGATTTTAAATCTGATACCTAACATCAATCAATTGCTTATTACCTTTGTAGTCTATAAAAAAGATTATGTCCAAAAAACCAGGTTTCCTCTACCTCTTCACAATGGGAATGACGATCATTTATGTTGCAATTGGCATCTTTTTACTTTTCTCAAGCAATGCCGCAGAATTACTACCTGAGTGGAGACATATTGCATTAGGCTTGATTATGTTCATCTATGCAGGTTATAGAATATTTAGGTTGAAAAGAATTCAACAACAAATTGAGAAAGAACAATCCACTAATTAAAAAATAGCTTGAAGATATTTTTATCCTAAACCCTTAATTAGTTCTTTGCTGAGCATTGAATCTTCGCACTTATGAAAATTAAAATTCCTATTTTATTTGCAATTTTCTCAATGACGACAGCGTGTACTACTGATTATACAAAACCATACAGTGATACTCCTACAACAGGAAAAGTTTCAATTTTTGCTGATGAAACTTTAAAGCCTTTAGTTGATGCGGAAAAGGATACGTTTATGGGTCTTTATCGATATTCAACATTGAAAGTGGATTACACCTCGGAGTCAGATTGCTTCAAAGCATTCCTACAAGATTCGGCAAAAGTAATTTTTACTTCACGCAAATTGCGACCAAATGAAGAGGCTGTTTTTAAATCGAAACAACTTATACCCATTACAACAAAAGTTGCATTGGATGCCTTAGCATTAATTATAAATAAAGAAAATCCAGATTCAATAATAAAGATTTCACAACTTAAATCCATTTTAAATGGCTCGTTAGTATCATGGAAAAACATGAATGAGAAATCCTCTTTGAAGGAGATATCCTTGGTGTTCGACAAAAATGGTTCTTCAACAGTACGTTATTTGCGTGATAGTGTTTTGAAAGGCAGTAATTTTTCTTCCAACTGTTTTGCTGCACAATCCAATGCTGATGTAATTGACTATGTAGAACAACACAAAAATGCAATTGGAATAGTTGGAGTATCTTGGTTAAGTGATGGTGATGATCCAGCTACTAAACAATTTCTTTCGAGGATCCGTGTAATGGAAGTTGCCGCTGTGGATAATGCCATTTTCCCTGACGATTATTTTAAACCCTATCAAGCTTATATCGCTTTAAAACAATATCCACTTGTTCGAGAAGTTTATATGATAAATAGAGAAGGAAGAACTGGTCTTGGCACAGGCTTTGTTTCGTTCGTAGCAGGAGACCAAGGACAACGAATTGTACGATTATCAGGATTACTTCCGGCTACTATGCCAATAAGAATTATAAAATTAAATTAAGCTTTTAATAAAATAAAAATCTTTATATCAAACAGCAATCAATAAATTATATTATGAATAAGTACATTGGGTTATCATTAATTCTTGGAATCACTTTTACATCGCAAGCACAAACCTTAAAAGAAGCGATTCGATTAAATGAGAATGAACAACAAGAAGCAGCATCTGGTTTATATCAGCAGCTAATATTGAAAGAGCCTACAAATGGAACCAATTATTATTATTATGGAGAAAATTTAATTGATGAAGAAAAATTAGATTCTGCTAAAATTATTTTTCAAAATGGAAAACAAAAAGACATATTAAATCCATTAAACACTATTGGATTGGCGGAATTAATGTTAATTCAAGGTGATCTAAAATCTGCAAAAGTTCAAATTGATGCTGCATTATTGATGGGTAATAATAAAAGTGCCATCGTTTTAATGGAAGCAGCGGAAGCGTATACACGTTACAATACGAAAGATCTAGCAACAGCACAAGTTTTACTTGATCAAGCCGTTAAACTTGAGCCAAAAAATCCGGAAATCTACAACTTAATGGGTGATGTGTATTCGGAACAAAACAATGGATCTTTAGCAGCTGCCAACTATAACAAATCACTTGAGCTCGATAAAAATCAAATGAAAGCTTTGTTTCATAAAGGACAATTATACAGGCGTGCTACTAATTATGATGGTGCAATGGATGAATTTCTGAATGCGATAAAAATTGATCCTAATTTTGCTCCAGCATATCGCGAAATGGGTGAAATAAGTTTCAAACAACGAAAATTAGAACAAGCAAAAGAGAATTACAAAAAATATTTAGAACTTTCGAAAAATAATAACAATGCGAGATTGAGATATGCATATTTCCTTTATGAGGGCAATAATTACAAAGAAGCTTCTGACGAATTAAATCTTATTAATAAAGTTGATTCGTCTAATCTTGCGATGATGAGAATAATGTCTTATATAAATTTTGAGGCTGGAAAAAATGATTCTGCATTACATACAATAGTAAAAGTATTTGAAATTACTAAACAAGATTCTAGTAGAAGAATGGCAAGAGATTATATCTATTACGGCAAGATGCTTTCTAAGTCAGGTAATGATTCTTTAGGTGCTGATTATATACACCAAGCGATACAATTTGATCCTGCAAAACCTGAACTTTATGATGAACTTGCGGACCTTTATAACAAATCAAAAAAATATGATTTAGCTGCGAAAGCTTACAGTGATAAAATTGCAAATTCTACAAAAATTTCTATAACTGATTATTTTAATTTAGGAAGAGCATGGTATTCAGCAAAAGATTATCAAAAAGCAGATTCGGCATTTATAAAAGTAACTGAATTAAATACAACGTGGGCGATTGGATATTTTTGGAGAGGGCGATCGAATGGACAGTTAGATTTAGATGCAAAGAATGGCCTAGCTACTCCTTTTTATCAAATGTATGTTGAACTTGCAGAGGCAGATAGTGCAAATGCATCGAAGTATAAAAATAATTTAATTGAAGCAAATAGTTATTTAGCATTTGGTGCCTTCGTGAAAAAAGATTGTAAAGCTTCCATCGCCTTTTGGCATAAAGTACTAGTCCTTGACACTACTAATAAGCAAGCGAAAGAATCAATAGAAAGCATAAAAAATTCGAAGGAATGTAAATAGCATTTTCTATAAAACGAGAGCGGCTTTTTGAAATCAAAAAGCCGCTCTCGTTTTAAGTAGTTATCACTTTAGGCATCAGGACTTTCATTAACTTGATTTTGGAACTTAAATCCTAATCTAGTATTAGCAGTTAATGTAGATTGTAAATTATAAGCCATTGCTTCAAATACGGATATTTGTTTCATTGCATCTATGGGTGGAACTGCAACATCAATATCGAGACAATAGATTACACATGTCTCAATAAATGACAATAAGTTTTCAGTTGTCGAAACCATTGTTGAGTAATCATTATACAGTATGCCCAATTGTTTTCTCCCTTCAACAAAAAAATGCGATTCCTTATTGACAAACATTCTAGCAATTAAAATTCCAATGTCATTTTTACGATCATATTTCAGCGAATCAGATTGGAAATTATAAATTGAAATCATTCCACATGTAGCATTAGAAGCATTAACTCCAATATAACCACTCTTCATTATTGGATGAGAAGGATCAAACACGAATGCATTTGTATGCATGATAAAAATAATTACTTCATCTGCAATTTTTAATTCTGCTTCAAATGTACCACGATCCGTAAATGTAATTCTAATTCTTGAATCAATAACACCGTCTCCTTTAATCTTCGATTCAAATTGTTTCAATAATTTTTTTATTGAAGCAAAAACTACCGAAGTTGCATCAACAGTTTCGATATTCAATATTGCCTTTGAATTTAAAAGTTGAATTAATCGATCGTTAGCCATTATGAATAGAAAATTATTTTAATATATTTTACACTTTAGAAATTAATATGCTCTTGCGAATACAACTCTCTGAATTGAAGGATTACCAGTAAAAATACATTTTCCTTCTTCTAATTTATTATCTAACGGAATACATCGGATTGTAGCTTTTGTTTCTTCTTTTATCTTCAATTCCGTTTCTGTTGTTCCGTCCCAGTGGGCATAAATAAATCCACCTTTATTATCAAGAATATCAATAAATTCTTCCCAAGAATCCGCATGATAAGTACTTGCTTCTAATCGTGCTTGTGCTTTTTTGAAAATATTATCTTGTATCTGATTTAGTATATGTTCGATTTTAATTTCAAGGTCAATAATCTGATAGATATTTTTTTCCTTTGTATCTCGTCTGGCAACTTCTACCGTTCCATTTTCAACATCTCTAGGACCAATTGCTATGCGTATTGGAACACCCTTCAATTCGTATTCCGCAAACTTCCAGCCTGGCTTATGCGTATCTCTACTATCAAATTTAACAGACACTCCTTTCGCTTCCAGTGCTTTTTTAATTTTTAATGCTTGTTCACTGACCAAATTTAATTGTTCCTCATTTTTATAAATCGGAACTATCACAACTTGAATAGGAGCCAAGCGTGGTGGTAATACTAATCCATCATCATCTGAATGAGACATGATTAGTGCACCCATCAATCTAGTAGAAACACCCCATGATGTAGCCCAAACGAATTCTTGTTTTCCTTCTTTACTCGTAAATTTAACATCGAAAGCTTTAGCGAAATTTTGTCCTAAGAAATGAGATGTTCCGGCTTGAAGTGCTTTACCATCTTGCATAAGTGCTTCAATACAATAAGTATCAAGTGCACCTGCAAATCGTTCGTTAGCAGTTTTCGTTCCTTTTAAAACTGGTATTGCTAAAATATCTTCCGAAAAAGTGGTGTAAACTTCTAACATTTTTTGTGCTTCTTCAATTGCTTCTTGTGAAGTTGCATGTGCCGTATGACCTTCTTGCCATAAAAACTCGGTAGTTCTTAGAAAAAGTCGTGTTCTCATCTCCCATCGTACAACATTTGCCCATTGATTAACAAGAATAGGAAGATCACGGTACGATTGAACCCATCCACGGTAGGTATTCCATATAATCGTTTCAGAAGTAGGTCGAACGATTAATTCTTCCTCGAGTTTCGCATCTTCATCAACAATGATCCCTTTTCCATTAGGATCATTCTTCAGTCGATAATGAGTAACCACAGCACATTCCTTTGCGAAGCCTTCAACATGGCTCGCTTCCTTGCTAAAGAATGATTTAGGGATGAAGAGCGGGAAATATGCGTTTACGTGTCCTGTATCTTTAAACATCTTATCAAGATGCTGTTGCATCTTCTCCCAGATGGCATATCCATTGGGTTTTATTACCATACATCCTCTTACCGCTGAGTTTTCAGCTAGATCAGCCTTTACTACAAGGTCTTGATACCATTGAGAATAATTTTCACTACGTGACGTTATTTGATCGCTCATACCTTTATACCTTTGCCTAAACTTGGCATTGTGTTTGAATGTTAATTTAATCTACAAAAATGTAAAACCTACCCCAATTTGCAAACTCGGGATTAAACTAAAGCAAAGAAAGGTAAGTCAAACATGCAATACGGAAATAATATGAAAAAAATCGCAATAGTGCTGCTCGCTTCAGTAATTTACCTCAGTTCCTGTTCATCAGGACGAATTGCAGCAAAAGATTATGATGATGTTTATTATTCTGACCGCGATGCGGGTTCAAGAAATAACGCCACACCAGAAATTTCCAATAATACACCAACAGCATCGCAAGATTACAGTGGGACTAAACAGAATGAAAGTCAACGTAATTATGATCAGAACAACAATTCTGGTAACAATGTTCAAAATTCACAAGTAGGAAATCAATCGAATACTACTAATTCCGATCAAACACCTGAGCGTTTTCAAAACAACGGAAATTCTTCCGATTATACAAGTACTCAAAGTTCGACGGATCAAGACGGAAATACTTACGTAACAAATAATTATTACAATAACGACGATTATTACGATTACGCATATACTTCTCGGTTACGTCGCTTTTATCATCCTTATGGATGGAATTATTATGATTCTTATTATACAAACATGTATTGGTATGATTACGATCCATATTCTTATGGCGTAAGTTTATACTTATCTTATAATTTTTGGAGACCACAATATGTATGGACTCCAGCATGGGGTACTTGCATAGGTTTTGGAAATTCTTATTATGGTTCTTCAGGATATTATGGAAATGGATATTATGGAAATGGTTATGGCTTCAATAGCAGCTATAACTATGGTTACGCGAATGGATATAACAACGGGTATTACGCAGGACTTTATAATGGGACATTTAATCCATATTATTATAACAGTAACGACTCTTATAGTTATTACTATGGTCCTCGTGGTGGACGTGGTGCCTTAGCTAATAACGCTCCGAGAGGTGGTCGTAATTTAAGTGAACTTTATGGTCGTCAGCAAATTTCTGACAATCCTCGAAATCCTAAACTTACAGCTGGTATTGATGGGGTAAGTGCTATTGGCAGACCAAAAAGAGAAATTGGAAGTATTAATGCGAATTCAATTGCTTCACCCGTTAGAGGGAATACTGGAATTGTAAAAGACAACAATGTAAATCATAATAACACTTTTTCTAGCCCAGGAAATAACAACACGTCTCATCCAAACTCAGTCAATGGTGTTGGTGGACATGGAAATATTATTCCGACCAAGGAGAATACTATTAAATCGAACCTTTCTTCACCAAATGACATTGAAAGTAGTCCAACTAATCATCATGTTATCAATCCGAGAGATTATACAGGAAAAACTGATGAGAATTCATCACCATCAAATACTGAAACGAGTCCTCATAATGTGACTCCAAATGGAAATACTACTCCAGCGCATAATCCTAGAGAGCAATATTCTAATCCAAGAGAGAATACTTCGCCAGCACATAATCCTAGAGAGCAATATTCAAATCCTAAAGAAAATACTTCTCCAGCGCATAATCCTAGAGAACAATATTCTAATCCAAGAGAGAATTCTGAACCATCATCGAAACCTCGTGATGTGAATCAACAAAACGGTGGTCGACCAAGAGGTAACAACCAACATCATAATGAAAAATCAAATCCTGTAAAAGATCAACCAACAAGACAAAACTCATCAGATTATCAGAATAATTCTCAACAAAGAAATTACGAAAGTCAACCACGATCTACAAATCCGAATTCAGGTAGTGGTTCAAGACCATCATCAGCTCCTGAAGGTCGGCAACGTAACCGTTAATTGAAATAAATAATCAGAAGCCTACAGCCGATTAATTGGTTGTAGGCTTTTGACAATAAATTAAAATTCTTCAATAATGAATTGGAAAAAAATTTTAAGCATTCTAATTTTAATTTCTTCAACAACATTAATATTTGCACAAAACGACGCCGATGTTTTAAGATATGGGTTGTTGAATTATGGAAGTACAGCACGTTCATTAGCGATGGGTAATTCGTTTGGTGCATTAGGTGCTGATTTCAGTTGCTTAAGTTCTAATCCTGGAGGAATAGGATTATTTCGCCACTCTGAATTTACTGTCAGCCCACTATTTTCAAATAGAACTAATGACACTAAATTTAATGATGCAGCTAAAAGAGATAATTATTTCAAATTTGCATTTGGAAATTTTGGTGCTGTTTTCGTAGGAGAAAGTGAAAAGAGTATTCATTTTAAGTCATGGGCTTTTGGTCTCGGATACAATAAACTTAACGACTTTAGTGGAAGAAGTAAATCGTCCACAATAAATTCTACAAGCTCACTAATCGACAATTATATTGAGCAGCTAAACTATGATGTAACAACTCCTGAAAACATTTCCAATACAAATGCTTATGCATTTGATATAAATCTAGCATGGCAAACTTTTTTGATAGATACCATTAATCCCAACAATCAATTTCATTATTTTAACAATGCAGCTACGCATGCTGGTGAACAACAAACCCGAACTGTCACTACTCAAGGTGGTCAAGGAGAATGGGATTTTTCTTTTGGTACAAACTATGATAATAAATTATTTTTAGGTGCAACGTTTGGACTTAATACGGTACATTATGAAGAGAATGTAACATGGAAAGAAGAGGATATAGCAGGCACTATTCCCAATTTTAATTCATTCACATTAAATACGAGATTAAAAACTACAGGAAGTGGAATTAATTTAAAGATCGGAGCCATTTACAAACCAAATGACATTGTGAGAATAGGACTTGCTATCCATAGCCCTACATATTTTACGTTATCAGACGACTATTCTACTGTAATGGTTTCGGACTTAGAGAATGGAAATGTTTACCAAGCAAATTCACCCGTATTTATTCCCTTTGATTACAATATTACTACCCCTTATAAAGCTATAGGTAGTTTAGGATTAATAGTAGCAAGAACGGCAGCACTAAACATAGAATATGAATATTTAGATTACAATCAAGGGCGTCTGAGTGAAAGTGATCCTAATGTAGATGCAAATTTTAATTCAATAAATCGGGGAATTAAATCGAAATATACAAGTTCACATTCCATTAAATTGGGTTGTGAATACAAATTCGAGAATTTACGATTCCGGGTAGGCGCGAACTATTCAACGTCACCGTTCAAAAAAGAATTTCGTAATGATACCCAAAGTGATTTATCACGTTACGGGACAAGTTGTGGCTTTGGTATAAAACAAGAAAATTACTTTGTTGATTTTGCTTATGCTTATTCTGTATCTGGATCCTACTTTCAGCCTTATACACTATCATCGAAAGATGTACCAATTATAACAACGAAACAATATGATAATCGCTTTTTGATAACCTTCGGATACAACTTTTAGATATTGTTAGTAGAAAAAGATACTCACTATGTTCTATTAATTTAAAGCTCAAAAATCATTTTAGAACTCTGATTAGAAAATCATCTGCAATAAATTTTTGCTTGGTTGAATTCCAGATAAAAACTTTGACATCATCATCAGGTTGTAATTCTTCAGATATCGTATACGCCATAAAAACCGGAATCCATGAGTTCTCTTTTGTAACAAAATCGTGCAAATTTACCGATCTCCAAACTACTGAGTTGTCCTTTCTAGTAATGGAGAAAACTAATGATGCATCTTTCAATAATTCCGATGTATTTACCCAACACGACAATTGAATCGTATTACCCTTATTGAGATGAACATCCGATGTTTTCGCAGAAAAAGTTGATCCGTATTCAATTGATTCGGTAAGTTTTGTTGCGTGATTACCTGAATGTGCAACTCCTGATACCATAAAAGAACTGTCATTTTCCCATAATGGTTTCTCAAATGAATTTTTCTCTTCGAATAGAATTTTCCTATTTAAATCCGTTCCATTATTTTTAACTTTCGAAAAAAGCAATAATCCAGAATTAAAAAACGAATCTCGTTCAATAATATAAGGATAATATTGTTGAACAATTTGATCGATTTCAGGAGCATGAAATGTATTTGCCCATCCATGCAAAAAATATTCTTGAGTACTATTTTTTACAAAATTATTGAGCAAAATGAAATCGGGAATATGTTCACAACGATATGATTCAATATTAACTTGTAATGCATTTTTGGAAAGATAATAATCGATATAGAATGGGCTAATTACATTCATCGTATTAATTATTTTTCGGGAAGAATATTTTGCATTGAGTTCAGCGGTTCGTTGTGCTACCCCTTTAAAGTTTGCAAAATTTTGAGATGAATAAAATTTATCTTCAATTACAGTTGAATACAATACTACGGAAGCGAAACAAATTAAAATTGAACCTTCTTTTAAACTCCAACTTCTTGCAGGAATAAAAGAACATATCATCAATAATAAAAACGGGAAACTAAAAAGCAAAATTGAATATTGAAAGACAGGGTTTTTAAATACAGAATAGAAGTATGCAATTAATGCAGGTAATAAAAAGAACAATACGCTGAAAGAATGAAATTTTGTCCAAATCAAGTTTTGCTTATTGTAAATAATACTTCCAATTAATAACGCCAAGCATGTACTAACTATTATCTTACTTTCATTTAATCCATAATAGCAATAACTAAAAATCGCCCATTTCCCTGGTGCTCCAAGCCAACCACCCTCCCCACCTAAACCACCAACACTAAATTGATATATGAAAACGTTAATGTTTGGAATGTACAAAATAAACATAGCAACACCTGCAATAAAATACCATTTATAATCCTCTTTCCTTATATAAAACAATCCTGTAAGTCCTACCATTCCGGCAAACATAAAACTGAAGTAGTGGATATACATACAGGCAAGTCCCGACACTATAAAAATGAAAAACCACTTTCGTTTAGAAATACTAAAAATAGAGATACTTCCATTTACAAAAATGATTTTAGTCCAGGCTAAAACAAATAACAAACTAAAAAACAACCCTGGGCTATAGGGTCTTGCAAGTTGACTATATAAAATCGGAAATTGCAATGCCGAAAAGAGGCACAAAGAGAATAACGCTGAAGTTCTATTAAACCAAATTATTGCAATACGAAAAAATACAATTACAGAGCCAATTCCAAAAAGCACAAATGGTAAGCGAAAAGAAGCTACCGAAGTTCCGACTAAATGTGTCCATAACCAAAGAAACGACTGTACCCCGATTGGATGCATGTCATTTAAGCGTACGCCCTTCTCAATCATTTCACTGTAAGAAGGGAATTGCAATCTAGCCATGGCACTTAATTCATCATTTGACAGTGACCAATCCGCATAATTGTACATGCGCAAAACGGAGGCAATAACAATAATTAGTATTGCAAATACTTCGTCGTTTTTATATTTACTCATTGTTAAACGAATTATTTTCTTTGTCGCATAACTTCATACAAAACCATTCCTGCTGCCACAGAGACATTATAAGATTCGATACTGCCAACCATAGGTATTTTCATAGAAGTATCTGCTCGTTTAATATATTCAGGCGATACACCATTCTCTTCGGATCCCATAATGATCGCTGCGGGAGTTTTAAAATCTGCATCAAAAATGTAATCATTTGTTTTCTCTGTACACGCAAATATTTTTATGCCGGAATTTTTCAAAAACTCAATTGTATCCTTTAAATTATTTTCACGACAAACAGGTAAGTGATGCAATGCTCCCGCAGAAGTTTTTATCGCATCACTATTTATTAATGCACCGCCGCGAGTGGGAATAATTATTCCATGTACTCCTGAACATTCTGCTGTTCTTGCTATTGCTCCGAAATTTCTTGTATCAGTAATGCGATCTAAAATTAAAAGCAGCGGAACCATTCCCTTTTCAAATAATTTAGGAACCAATTCTTCTATTGAATGATAATTAATTTCAGAAATAATTCCAATAACCCCTTGATGATTACTTCTCGTTAAGCGATTCAACTTTTCAATAGGAACTTGTTGAAACATAATTCCCGCTGTTTTAATTTCATCTCGCAATTCGCGCATCAACGGATTATTCAACCCTTGTTGAATAAATAATCGTTCTATTTCCTTGCCGGATCGAATAGCTTCAATAATGGCACGAGTTCCGTACACCATTGTGCCTTCCAATTCATTGTTATTACTGTCGTTTGGTCTCATTATTTATCATTTGCTATTCGTCCTTGTCGCCATTGATCAACAGCCATAAAATATGGTGAATCAAACATTGGTTGGCGGATTAAACTGTAATCATTATCAGTAAATGGGTTTGCCACTCTTTTGAAAACAAAAGTTTGATCGGGGATATATAATTGATTAGTATAGTTCCAATATTCTGATTCATCATCTTTATATACCGTTGATGGTGATCCAAAGATAATATAGATCATCCCACGATCCGTTTTCCAACCATCCATATACGATGAGAAATTCTTATTAGCCTTTTGCACGCGACTATAATAAGTACGAATTAATTCTCTTGCGTTCTCCTTATTGCCTCCTAGCTTTATCCAAAAATTATCGATAGCACTCTTTTTATCTTTTGCAGTAATGAGTTCCTTAAATTCACTATTACTAGTGAGATAACGTGTTGCTTCTACTAATTCTAGTGAATTCGTAACAAGAGGGAAATCGGAGTTGTATTGAAAGATAGTAAAACCATCTTTTCTATTCGTATCTACTTGAAAATAGTAAAAGCCAAATCTATTCAATGTCAACAATGAAACGCTATCGGCAAGGACAGTAAAAATACTATCCGCTTTATAATTAAAAATTTGCAATTCACTTACTTTAAACGGAGGTGTAGCTAATGGATATTTTCTAAAATAACATCTCACAAAATACCGTTCATCAAAATCATTAGATGACCACAATTTAAAGTGTTCATTATTTGAAATATAATTACGATATTGGATTTCAGAATTCAAATTTAAAAGCATGAAATTTTGCCTCGTAAAAGTGGATGTTTTATTTACTGACAAAATACGTGAGATGGTTGCATTTCGATTTAAATCCTTGATCGTGATTTTCATTATATACTTATTTCCGAACCTCATCGGAAATACTAAAGAGTCATTAATTTGATCAGAATTACTTAAGGAAGATTTCACAATTAATTTTGAGCCGCTATCAACAATTGCTTTTGACTCATAGTTTAGGTGCATTTCATAAGACACTTTCAACTTTGAAATAAACATATCACTATCACGCATAAAAAGTGCCGATTGATCTGGAACATGTAAAAACAAACAGCTTTTTATAGAATCCGAATGGAAGATAAGTAGATCAGCTTGCAAAGCAGATTCGGAAGAACTTATTTCATCGACAAAATCTTGATGACTTAATTTCCCTATTGATCCACATGAACATAGAAATAATATCAAACAATTTAAAAAGAACCTTGAAAGGCATTTTAGATTCATTGATAATAAATTGCATTTATTATTTGACATACTCATTATATTCCTAGCTATTGAACCAATTTATCTTGATTCTCTTCAGGAATTTCAAGGTCTTCGGTACGATCAAGTAATTTTTGATTAATTTGTTTAGATGTTTTCAGTCCAAGTTTTTTCAAATTCTCCACTCTAGAAATCAAGTTACCTTTCCCTTGATACAATTTATTCATTGACGACTCATAAGCATCCTTAGCGGAAGTAATCTTTGTGCCAACGCCGATTAAGTCTTCAACTAATCCAGAAAATTTATCGTAGAGATCACCTGCTTGACGAGCAATTTCTACTGAATTTTTATTTTGATATTCTAGTCGCCATATTGATGCAATAGTTCGCAAGGTTGCTAGCAACGTTGAAGTAGTTACAATAACAATATTTCGTTCGAAGGCTTCATTAAATAGTTCGGCATCATGTTCAACAGCTAATGCAAAAGCGGGTTCTATTGGGATGAAAAGCAAGACAAAGTCGAGTGTATTTATCTCGTATAAATTTTGATAACTTTTTCCACTTAAATCTTTGATGTGTTTTCGAATAGAAAGTATGTGTTCTTTCAATGCTTGTTCGCGCAATTGCGGATCCTCTGCACTTGAATAGCGTTCGTATGCGATCAATGAAACTTTTGAATCGACAACGAGATTTCTATTTTCTGGCAGATTAATAATTACATCTGGTTGTAATCGTCTTCCATCTTCCGATTGCATACTTGATTGTACGTGGTATTCACGACCTTTCACTAAACCAGATCGTTCTAATACTTTTTCAAGAATCATCTCCCCCCAGTTTCCTTGTGTTTTAGTTTGACCTTTTAATGCAGTAACGAGATTACGTGCTTCATCACCAATGGATTTATTTAATGTTTGCAATTGCGACAATTGTTCCTTCATCGATTGATGTTCGCGAATTCTTTCTTCGTGTGTATTTTTTACTTGCGTTTCAAACTTCTCAATTTTATCACGTAAGGGAGTTAAAATATCATTCAATTTATCCTTATGTTCTTCTTGAATACGTTGTGAATTTTTAAAAACGATATCAGCAGCAATATTTTGAAACTGTTCTTTCATTTGTAATTGAAGCGCTTCTAGTTCACTTTTATGCTCCAACATTCTTTCTTGTAAACTTTTATGATCAGAAGCTAATGTAGCTTTTTCTGATGTTAAAAAATTTATTTTCTCGCGCAACTGTTTCAACTCTTCGTCTAAACGTACAACGATTTGGCATGAGTCATGAAGTTGTTGTTCTACAATTGCTTTTTGTTTATCTAAATCTTGAAATGACTTCGGATCGATACTATTTGAAATTGAATATTTTGATTTTGCGATTAGCCAAGCAGCAAATGCGCCTAGAATTAATCCAACAAAAAGATAAATTAGTTCCATAAGAATTGTATAGTAATAGTTTGTTAGGAATGAAAATTCGGAATGATTTTACGATTTCCTTCGTGCAACTAATTTATTAAAATTAAATATTGAATTCGGGTAAATTATCAAGAAACTCAAATTCTTTTCCATTGAAATATAGACAGTAATGTTCTAGTCCATTGGTTAGGGCTAAATAGGGTACTTGTAGAGTAAGGTTATATCGAGCGGCTTGCAAGAAAGTATCATGACTAATTTTTACTGAAGGGGCTTTACACTCAATGAGGAGCCACGGTTTTCCATCGCGATTATAAACAACTATATCTGCTCGTTGTGATAAATTATTAACCTTTACGGATCGTTCGATAGCAATTAAGGAAGGGGGATACATTCTAATATCAATCATAAATCTCAAAAAATGCTGTCTAACCCATTCTTCTGGAGTTAAAGCAACAAATCGTTTACGAACACTGTCGAATATTTGCTTACTTTGCCCTTGTTCTCTGACAGAGAAAGTAAATTCTGGAAGGTTTAATAATTCGAGACTGTTATTCATACTAAACGCAAAGATAGTGGTTTCAATCGGGGGAGATGAATATAACAAATTGCAGCTAAAGCATGTTTTATGAAAAACAAAAAAGAAATCGTTGAAAACTGGTTACCGAGGTATACTGGAGAAAAACTAGAAAATTTTGGGGATTATATTTTGCTAACCAATTTTCAGCATTATGTTAATCTATTTGCCAAATGGAATAAAGTAAAGGTTGTTGATTTGAATAAGCCAATGCCATGTGCTACTGCTAATGGGATGTCGATCATCAATTTTGGGATGGGGAGTGCAAATGCGGCTACGATTATGGATTTACTTAGTGCTATTTCTCCAAAAGCATGTTTATTCCTTGGCAAATGCGGTGGCTTGAAAAAGAAAAACAAATTGGGTGATTTGATTCTTCCAATTGCTGCCATTCGTGGTGAAGGAACATCTAATGATTATTTTCCTCCCGAAGTTCCTGCTTTACCAGCGTTTAGTTTACAAAAGGCTGTATCCACAACCATCAGAAATTTCAATAAAGATTATTGGACTGGAACTGTATACACTACGAACCGAAGAGTATGGGAACATGATACCGAGTTTAAAAAATATTTGGAATCAACACGATGTATGGGAATCGACATGGAAACGGCAACCATCTTTGTAACAGGCTTTGCCAATAAAATACCTACAGGAGCATTGCTATTAGTGTCTGACCAACCGATGGTTCCGGAAGGAATAAAGACTGCCACGAGTGATTCAAAAATTACTCAACAATATGTTGATGAGCATTTAAAGATTGGTATTTCTGCATTAAACGAACTTAAAAATAACGGATTAACTGTGAAGCATTTGCTTTTTTAAGTAAAATCAATTTTGCTAATTTATAGATAACAATTCTGTAATTTAATATAATTATGGCGGCGAAGAGTTATGACGAGATACTGCGCGATTTACACAATAAAATATATTATCCAGTTTATCTTTTGCAAGGTGAAGAGGCTTATTATATAGATCGTTTATCGGAAATAATTGAGAAGGATGTTCTTGGTGACATGGAGAAGGAATTCAATCAAACTGTTTTATATGGTAGAGATTGCGAAATTCTTAGTTTGATAAGTGCGGCTAAACGTTATCCGATGATGTCGAACTATCAAGTAATAATAGTTCGTGAAGCGCAAGAAATGAAACCCGGATTAGGTGCGAAAAATATCGATGACGATAAAGATCCACTAGCAGCATATTTTTTAAATCCTGTTCCTTCCACTCTATTAGTTTTATGTTATAAATATAAAAATCTTGATAAAAGAACTAAACTTTTTAAGTCGATAGAAAAAACTGGTGTAGTTTATGAATCAAAGAAAATTTACGACAATAAAGTTCACGAGTGGATAGAAAAATATCTTGCTGATTTAGGATATAAAATCCAACCAAAGGCCGCAAACTTAATGGCTGATTCTCTTGGGAATGATCTTTCACGAGTAGCAAATGAATGTGACAAATTACTCATCAATATAAAAAAGGGTGAAACAATTGATACACATCACATCGAAACTAATATCGGCATCAGTAAAGATTTTAATGTATTTGAATTATTGGATGCGATGGGTCAACGAAATTTTTTAAAGGCTTCTAGAATTGTAAATTATTTTAGGTCTAATCCTAAAAGCAATCCTTTTATACTTACCATTGCAAATTTTTATGGGTTTTTCTCCAAGTTATTAATCTATCATGCCCTCGAAGATAAATCGAAGATGAACGTTGCATCTGCATTAAAAGTAAATCCATTTTTTGTTGGAGATTATGAACGTGCGGCAAAAAACTACTCTACAACAAAATTAATATCAATAGTGAATTTATTAAGAGATTCAGATTTAAAATCAAAAGGCATAAATAGTTCCATTGGAGATGATGGAGAATTTTTACGAGAATTGGTATATAAAATCATGCATTAAAAATGAGTTATAGTAAAGTTCGAATTTCCGTTGTGTCCTATTTAAATTCAACTCCATTTGTTAAAGGATTGGAAGGAAATACTCAGAAAGATCTCTTTGAAATAAGTCAAGATATTCCTTCTGTCTGTGCCTCAAAACTAGTGAATGATGAAATCGATATTGGATTAATTCCAGTTGCTATGATTCCTAAATTAAAAGAGTCATATATTTTAACCGACTATTGTATTGCAGCAGATGGGAAAGTTGCATCAGTTCTAATAATTGCGAATGAGCCATTAGAATCACTTACTACGATTATACTTGATAGTGAATCTAGAACTTCTGTTTTGTTAGCAAGAATTCTATTAAAAGATTACTGGAAATTAAGTCCAGAGTATATGTCGGAAATAGGATTTGATTTTTCGTGTTTGCCTCCAAATACTGGTGCAGTTATTATTGGAAACAGGGCATTAGAATACAAAACCAATTACAAATATTGTTATGACTTAGCAGAGGCCTGGAAAATTCATACTGGTAAACCGTTTGTATTTGCTTGTTGGGTAGCCAACAAGCAAATTGATAAGAACATAGAACTTACATTAAATAATTTATTTAAGGAAGGTCTGTCTCAACGAGAAATGATAGCGGAAGATTTAAAAGATCAATATCCTCAGGTAAATATTAGTGATTATCTCACTAAAAATATTCAATATGAATTAACTGATGAATGTCGAAATGGTTTGTTACTTTTTATGGAACTAATAAAAAAAATGCATTTCTAAAATTTAAATTAACTAATCATTTTGGTTAACACGATAAAGTTCTACTGTAATATTACTTAATTTTTTACATAACAATTCTTCTTCTTTAGAGAGCATATTAGTTGTGTTATGTTTACGATTTAGTTTATCCTGAGCTGAACCTGATGAGCTATTTGATGACAATAATTTGACCATCATTTCATTTACTATCTGTAAACGTTGAGTGGGTTCAAGTTGATTTAAAAGTTTTTTAATGGATCGTAGATGTTGATCAAGTTCGTTTAAAACTGAATCGGCGGGGTTTGAGTTTTCGGTGTTCATGGTAATAATGGTTTAATGCTATTACGAAATAAAAACTTCTTTGTTTCAAACTACTTCTGCTGCTGTATAAAACAATTCTTCTTCTACTTGTGTTTTTTTCTTTTTAGGCCAAGTAAAGTAAAATATAGTACCACAATTTTTTTCTGATTTAATCCAGATTTTCCCACCTTCTTCTTCAATAATTTTTTTAACGATGGCAAGCCCAACACCTCTTGATTCTACTTCATCACGTGCATTTAGTGTTTGGAAAATTACAAATATTTTTTCGTGGTACCTTGATTCTATTCCTGGTCCGTTATCTTTAACATAAAACTGCCAATCTTCGCCTTTATCTTCACATCCTACTTCAACTTGAATATCTTCTTTATCATTAAACTTGATGGCATTATGAACTAGATTTAAGAAAATCTGTTGTAACTTAACACGTTCAGATTTCATGAGTGGCATTGTTTCGCGAACATGTATAATGGCATTTGCGGGAACCCCAATTAAATCGATTGTTTCACGAAGTAACTCATCTGATTTAAACGACTCCAGCTCTCCATCTTTTTTCGCCGCTTTTGTATAATCTAAAATTCCATTGATGAGGCCTTCCATTCTTACAACACGACTTTTTATTGTAGAGAAGTGTTCACGGATCTCCTCAGGTAAGCGATCACCCATATCTTCTTCAATCCATCCGGTAAGATTACCAATTGCACGCAAAGGCGCTTTTAAATCATGAGAGACTACATAAGCGAATTTATCGAGTTCACGATTCGTTTTCTCAAGATTTTTCAAGTACAACTTCATTTTCTCTTCTACAATTTTACGTGGCGTGATATCACTTTCGATAAAAATAAATTGTTCTCCACCATTTTCATCTGCCGCAATTGGAGTCATAGTTATCTGCGTCCAGAAGCGAGAACCATCCTTTTTATATTTAAGCAACTCACCTACAAAAGGTTGATGAAGCGACATTGACTCTACGATATTCTGTAATATCTGACGATTAGTACCGGCACCACTAAGGATATCAAAAGATTTTTTTCCAATAATTTCATCAGCATTATAACCAGTTAGGCGAACAAATCCATCATTAACCCATTCAGCAATTCCACTTGAATCACTTATTACAATTGCGTTATCAGCTTTGGAAGCGACGATAGAAAGTTTGTGTAATTCCTTATTTTTCTCTCTCAACTCATTTCGTTGTTCTGTGATGCGTTGGATGACAATATTTTTTCCGGATTCGAGGTAATTAAGTTGTGCGGCAACAATAAACGCAGCAAAAAATCCAGTAATTAAGTAATCGAAATTTATTTGGTGATCGCCAGAGCCAATCGCTGCATAAGAAACCCAATTTGTATTTTCATTAACAAAATAAAAGTAAACTAAGTTCGCTACAACAAGTAAAAAGACGAAACGTCCGATCTTATTACCAAGCAACATAAAACTCATTAATGTAATAGGAGCATAGTAATATGCAGCTGATGCTTTTATTCCTCCTGCGGGATACATATTAATATGGATCAACATGATTGATGTCACGCAGATGATTCCATAAGCTAGTCGAGCTCGTTTATGAAAAGGTAATGCTAATAAATTAAGAGTGAAAATAAAGCCTATAATGATTGTAAGAAAAACAACTGGATCAGAAATAGAATAAACAGCGAGAACCTGAATTGCGAAGAGCATGCAAGCTAGAGTACCAACAATCGAAGTTCGGCTAAAAAGCTTGTACCTTTGCTTCTCAATGAGGTCATCATCAGGAATAGAACGGTAGTATGAATCTTTCTTTAAAAAATTCTTGAACATTTCTAATATTTTCTTGTTATTTCTGAATACTTTAGTAATTCCCCGTAATGATATTAAAATATTCTTTGTAATATTACGAAATGGGGGAAATTTAGTTTCATTTAAAAGTAGAACAAATTATGAGCAGAAAGCAAATAAATCTACTTCACATTGAAGATGACAGTGTTGATCGAATGGTTATCGAGAGGGCACTAAAGAAAATCGAAGGTATAGGAATAATTCACAATGCGACAAATGGTGAAGACGCATTAGATTTGCTGACGGGGCAAAACGGTAAGCAAAGACTAAGTCCATATCCACAAATCATATTGTTGGATATTAACATGCCCAAGATGAATGGTATTGAATTTCTGGAGGCATTAAGGGCAAATGATGAATTAAAGCATTTGAGTGTTTACATGGTAACCACCTCAAACGACGAATCGGACCTTATAAATGCTTACAAGTATAATGTGTCGGGATACATATTAAAACCTGTAGACATTTCTCATTTTGAAAGGACATTCAAGATCCTAACTGATTTCTGGAAATTATGTGAATTTCCAGAAACACATTAACAATTTGAAGTACGAAAAAACGGGCTATCTTTTTATTAAAGATAGCCCGTTTTAATTATTATTTTTCTACTATTATATTTTAAAGAATCGATTAATTTCAGTCATACTTGACCCTACTTCCTTCAAAACAATAGGCAAGTTCAACGCAATCTCATTCAATAAATTTTCAATATCATCAAAAGTGTGATGACGTGTTAATGCGACACGAATTCCTGTATTGTTAAATGATACACTTGGATAAACACATAAGCTATTATAAAATCCAGCGTTCCGCAATCTAGTAACCATATTGTATCCAACTTGTGGCTTACCTAAACCAATAAAACGAACAGGTGTAATTCCATCCGACAGAAGCGGCAATTCAAGCATTCGAGCCTTTTGATTAAAGAATTTAATTTTCTCTTGCAATTGTGATTGCATCAAAAGTATTTCGCCACTTAAGTGAATTTTTGCAGAAGCGCGAATAGCACCGAGCATAGGTGGTGCTAATTGAGTTGAAAAGATAAACGTTCGTCCAAAATCATGTACTCTTCGGAAAGCAGTATCATCAGGGAATGCTAATACACCTCCCGAAGCTCCGAATCCTTTTGCTAATGAAGTGGTAAAATACATTTTAGGGTGGTACGGCATTTTTGAATAAACATAACCAGCACCATTTTCGCCAGCCCAACTCATACCATGTGCATCATCAATATAAAGGTAGAACTGCTCGTGCGTATCCATCAACATTTTTAGCTCGTCGAGTGGAGCGCAATCACCGAACATAGAATAAACTCCATCAGCCATGTACCAGATTTTTTCATGAGTGAGGCTTAATTCTTTAATTCGATCTTCTAGAATATCCATTCTATTGTGACGAATACGCTCGATTGTAATCCCACGCTCCACTAAGAGTGACACGGCCTCTTGAACAGTTGCATGAACACTAATGTCCATGATAACAGCGTCGCGATCACCAACTAAAATTGGTATATTACTGATATGACCCAATGAAGTTGTTTGAGAAAGTGCTGTTGGAAGTTTGAAAATTTTAGCAAGTTGTTCTTCAATTTCCTTATAAAGAGTTACGGATAAGTATGATCTTGAAGAAGCGAATTGAGTTCCATATCTTGTTGTTGCTTCAATACAACCTGCTATCATCCTTGGATCTAATTCAAGACCTAAATAACTACAATTGGTAAAATTTACTAATTTCTTCCCATTCACCTGAACTGTTCTTCCGTCCAGTTGTTCGTCCTCTGTATTTTGCAGAATAATCCCTAAAGCCTTTCCCGAAATTGAAATTTCATCTAACAACTCTAACATCTGCTGATGCTTACCTTTTACCTCTTTTGTCTCATCCATTTTTATATTTTTTTTATCGTCAGCTAGTTGAATTTCAAAGATCTGATTATCATGCAAATCTCAGTAAAGTTAATTTTAAAATTTGAAATTTATTATTATCAAAACTATAATTATTAACCATAGTCTGTTAATTGAGCAATCTAAAACATAATTTTAAACCTTGCAAATAAATAACAAAAAAAAACCCACTGGATGCAACCAATGGGTTTTAAATTAGAAAGATTTATTTTATTATCGGTTATCTGAAATTTTTGGCAATCGAAGTTCATGACCGGACTGACGAATATCGCCTTTGTTAATTTTCACTTCCTCCGTAACATTAAAATCTTGTGATAGCGCCAACGTTTGAGACGTTTGATCTTTATCAAGAATGATACGACGAACCGTGTTTAATTCTGGACGTGTAATAAATATTCCACTAATTTGTGGTTGCGAGTTGGTATAATAAAAATAGTTAGCACCAGAATGAAATATTCTTCCACTGGTGAGTATGTTTCCTTTTGTACCAGTTGTATAAATCCCTTCAGGATCTCCAATACCTATTGTTGCATTATCTTGCAAGAGAAAATCACCAGCACCAGTTACTTTATTAACTCCACAAAAAAGTCGACCACCAGATTGTACATCGATGATACACTTTGCTCCTACGTCACCCATCTTTTCTCCTTTAAGAATCACATCGTGCATGTTCTTTATTTCAACATTTCCTAAAGTAACTTCACAAGTAGGATTTTGGATCCAACGCGAAGTTCGATTGCCTTCAAAAATCATTTTAGAACTATTTCCATTATTAAATTTCAGTGTTCCGCCCAAAAGCAAAACATCTCCATTAATTTTCATTATAGTATGACCTTCATTTTTTCTTGCATCTGCATCAGTAAGCAATCCACTTTTCAAAATTAAATCTTTACCAATTTCAACATACAATGTTTTATTTTTATCGCTACGCATTCCATAAAATTTCCCACCGGACACTATTAAACTTCCTGCGATATGGAGCGTATCTTCTTCTGCACAGAACAATCCTTGATCTCCATTAGAACCTATTGAGGATCCAGTTTTACGCAATTCTAAATCACCTTGCACATAACTGAAATTTTTCTGAATATCAATATCTAATGGTGTACTTGCATCAATAATTACATTTCCCCATTTAATGGTATATGGAAAAGTTGCTAAGCCATATTGAAAAAAAGTTTGATTTGATTTTGCATCAAAAAAGCAATGTAAGCCAGGCAAATATCCAGTATTATTATGAATGTAATTACTTCCATTCTCCATATAAAACTCATTGAAGCAATAATAATCAGTTATTGTAGCATCTTGTTGAACAACGCCACCAAAAGCTACATACATCGCATTCATACGTAATGGAGAAGTGATTCGTATTTCACCACCATTTTCAACAACCATTGACTGTAGGCTGAGTGCTGTATTACTGATCATTTTATGTCCTGATTGAACGAAGTAGGAGTTGCGTGAAGCATTTATTTGCTTTGGTGAAATTCCTGAGCCATCTCTTTTAGAATTCCAAGCTCCCAAATTATTAACTGCAAAGTTTCCCATAGAATAATATGGAATGTTTGGCTCCGTAAATCGTTTACCTGTAGCATTACTTATTAATGGCTTGTACTCTATTGCACCAATTTTCAAATCCTGACAAGTAGCATCAATTGTTCCTGGAGCATACGCTGCATCAGGCTTCACATCAAAAGTTAACCAGAAGTAATTTTTTCCTGGTTTAAGATTTTGGTTGCAAGCGATTTCAAAATCACTTTCAGTAACTTTTATTACAGTACTTCCAACTTGTTGATTAGGAAGAAAATTATTATCGTTAGCGGTGAACCATAACCGCGCATTTTCAATATTTTGTTCAACTGGTAATGATGTTCCTTTCGCATTGAACGTTATCGTATTTACTTTAACTGGATTTCCTTTTCCAGAAGTTTCTATCACCACACCAATTATTTTTTGGTTGATGCTACCACGAAGTACGTTCGATGTATCTTGAATTACATCAGCATTTTTAAATATGAGAGAAGATTCAGCATGACCTTGCTCTTCTTTCATCATATTAAAAACGACAATTAATAATACCACCAAACCAGCTATTGATACTCCTGTTGCTATTATTGCAAGACGAAGAGTTGTTTTTAATGCAGTTTGTTGGCGAATAGAATTTTTGCGTGACATTTTCTAAAATTGGTTTTTTGCTCCGTGTTATACATCGCAAGAGTCCAAAATGTTTCATCGCCAGAAAAAGGATAATCCTAGTTCTTTTTACAGAACTAGGATTATCTATAAGAATTAATTGTTAGAGATTTCCTCTCAAATCTTGTTCGCGCTCTAATGCTTCAAAGAGTGCTTTAAAATTTCCTTTGCCAAATGATTTTGCTCCCTTTCGTTGGATAATTTCATAAAATACCGTTGGACGATCCTCCACAGGTTTTGTAAAAATTTGTAACAGATAACCTTCATTATCTCGATCAACAAGTATTCCCAACTTTTTTAGGTCATTTAAGTCTTCATCAATCTTACCAACTCGTGATTGAAGATCATCATAATAGGTAGTTGGAACCGATAAAAAATCAACACCTCTCGCTTTCAGTTCGGTTACCGTTTTTACAACATCTCCTGTTGCAATGGCGATGTGCTGAACACCTGGGCTATGATAAAATTCAAGGTATTCATCAATTTGAGATTTCTTTTTCCCAGCAGCAGGCTCATTGATTGGGAACTTCACATAGCCGTTACCATTAGAAACCACTTTACTCATCAATGCAGAGTATTCTGTACTAATATCATTATCATCAAAAGTGAGAATCATTTTGAAGCCCATTACATCTTCATAAAACTTCACCCATTCATTCATTTTCCCTAACTCCACATTTCCAACACAATGATCGATATGAAGTAACCCTAGAGGCTCCACTTTCAAATTTGATTTCGCTGCATTATAGCCTGGAAGAAATGCGCCAGTATAATTTTTACGTTCAACAAATTTGTGAATTGTTTCACCATAAGTATGGATGGCAGAAATTTTCACTTCGCCAAATTCATCCTTCATCATTTGCGGTGTTGAATGTGCTTGTGCCCCTCTTGACATCGTCTCGTAAAATGACTTCTCAGCATCGTCAACCCAAAGAGCTAACACTTTCACTCCGTCACCATGCTTCGCAACATGTTGTGTAATTTCATGATCCGGATGCATTGCCGTTGTAAAGACAAACCGCACCTTGCCTTGCTGCAATACATAAGATGCGCGATCGCGGACACCTGTTTCTGGACCTGCATATGCGACTAGTGAAAAGCCGAAAGCAACTTGATAAAAATAAGCAGCTTGTTTAGCATTTCCGACATAAAACTCTATATGATCGGTACCGTTAAGGGGGAGGAAATCTTCTGACATTGTTTTTATTTTTTGAAACTAAGTACTCTTTCTATACTGCAAATTTATGGAAACATTAATTCAAAGCGGCACGTAGCTAACGAAACAATGCTACGCTTTCTTCTAAAATTAAACTCGTGAAATTACTTTTCATCTTTCGTGGAAGTTTTTTTTGTCCATTTTACCGATACTAGATATTGATCCATTGCTTTGCCGAATTCAGTTATTTCTGAGGGTGGAGCTTCATGCGAAATTTGAATATGTTTGGTAGGATTTAAATCAGAAACCCATAATGACCATGCTGGAAAATCGGCAAGATACTTATTGATGTAGGCAGTATCCTTTTCTTCCATCTTATAAGTACGAATAAGGCTATATAATCTATTCAAATCATCAGCATTTAATTGTCCTGTATAATAACCAATTTTATCAATGTCTTTTTTACCGTAATACTCAGCAAAGCCTGACTTGTAAATTATGGTTTTGTATTGAGGGCATTTCCCAAAGCATGCACTACGTTCTATTGAAGCGAGTAATGAATCTTTTAAATATACTTTGTTCGTAGTAGATTCATGGTGTATCGTTGATGAACAAGCGATAACAAACATAACAAAAAACAAATAAATTATTCTACGCATTTCCTCTTTTTTGATCAATTAAAATAAATGCCCTGACGCTTAATGACGACAGGGCATTTATTAAATTATTATTTAGGAAGTTTAACTCCTTTTTGTTTCGCCATCGTTTCAAGCCGTTGTTGAAACTTTGATTTCGTTTGTGAAACAGGTCGCTTTTTATTTTCCTGAATTTTTTTATGAATCGCATCTTCATCAACAAATGCTTTAAACAAATATTGTTGTCCGATACTAATAGTATTAGCAAGGAAATAATAATAACTCAATCCAGAAGAATAACTATTGAATACTCCCAAGAAAACGATAGGCATCAGATACATCATCCATTTCATTTGAGGATTTGTTACAGTAGTTTGACTGTTTACCCAAGTGATTAACAAAGTAGATATCGTCATCAATAAAGTAAATAAACTTACATGACTACCGTAGAAAGGAATGGTGAAAGGCAGATCCATGATGGAATCATACGTACTTAAATCATGTGCCCATAAAAAACTTTGTTGACGTAATTCAATCGACTGCGGGAAAAAACGGAACATCGCAATAAGAATCGGAAATTGCAATAACATAGGTAAACATCCACCTAATGGACTAACTCCTGCTTTTTTGTACAATCCCATCATCTCCTGTTGAAGTTTCATCGGCTCTTCTTTAAATTTGCCTTGTATCTCTTCAATTTCTGGCTTAAGCACTTTCATCTTTGCTTGCGACTGATATGCTTTAAAAGTTAAAGGCAATAACATGATCTTAATCACCAATGTTAAAATCAAAATGATGATTCCGTAATTGAGATTAAATCCACTAAGGAAATTAAAAATAAAAATTACAATATAACGATTTACCCAACCAAATATTCCCCATCCTAATGGAATTTGTTTTTCTAAATTAAAACCAATTTTTTCAAGTGTTTTGTAATGATTCGGACCAAAATAAAATTGCATTCCGAATGATTCATTAGGCAGATGTGAATATGGAATTGTAAAAGATGCCTTCATTTGTTTAACGAAATCCTCACCTTCTTTTCCTGCTAATGTTTCGATGTGTGTTGGCTTATCAAAACTATTATCGGCGATCAGCACTTGCGTGAAAAAATGCTGTTTCATAGAGATCCATTTCACCTTTGTTTTTAGATCATCGCTTTCATCTTTACGTTCACTAATAAAATCAACATCATCATCACTGTATTTGTAATAAATGGTTGAATTCATTCGTTCAGACTTAATATCCATCTCCTGCTGACGAAGTCGTTGAGCCCAATTCAATTCAAGGTAACCAGCATTAGCTGCAATCACCTGATTGATATTAATGAAGTTAATTTTATAACCAAGAAGATAACTTCCTCCTTTCAAACTATAAACGTATTCAATATAACGATCAGGACTTCCAGCAAATAAGCGGAAAGAAATGCTGTTACTATCAGTACCTGCAACAACGAAGCCTTTTCCTTGTGCTTGAAAAAATAAATTTTCGGTAGAGATGGATCTATTTTGCGCAAAGAAATTCAATCCGAAACGAGATGAATCACCTTCAAAAAGTAAAACAGGTTTTTTCTCCCATGTTTTATACTTTTTCAATTCAGCAGATTTCACCCTACCACCTTTAGATGTTAGAGTTATTTTTAGCAAATCATTTTCGATGATCACATCTTCATCCGTACCTGAACCTGCAGTTGCAAATGCACCTAATTGATCAGCTTGTTGCGCTAAAACAGAGGAGTCTGATAATGCAGAGTCATTTGATGATGCATTTTGTGCTGTTGGTACAGGAAGCATTGCAGCTTTGGAAGCAGATATTGCTGCTTTTTGCTTTTCTACAAGAGCGATACTGTCTTGTTTATGCTTCATGGTTGCCATCTCCAGTTGAGAGGGCGTGTTCATGATACTAAAGCCTATAAGTATCAGACCTATTAATACGAGTCCGATTACGGAATTACGATCCATACTATGGAATTTGGAGGCGCAAATATAGGAAGTCTATGCACGTGAAACGCTGAAAAGACTCAGCTGTTTTTATGCAGAAATCAATATTTAAACCTATTGATAAATGAATTTTAATTAATCGACAAGCGAAGTACTTTTTATTTCCTGTTTATTGTCGATGTGTCCGTGAGATCTATCCAAAGCTGCCTTAACAAACTTTACAAAGAGAGGGTGCGGATTGAGAACTGTGCTCTTATATTCAGGATGGAATTGAACACCTACAAACCATGGGTGATTTTTCAATTCAATAATTTCGACTAGACTAGAATCGGGATTGATGCCTGAAGCTATCATTCCATCTGCTTCAAACTTTTGAAGATAATCGTTATTAAATTCATAGCGATGACGATGGCGTTCCGTGATTTTTGATTTACCATAAACCTGATATGCTCGTGTTCCTTTTGCTACTGAACAGGTATATTCACCGAGTCGCATGGTTCCACCTTTATTTGTAATAAGCTTTTGTTCTTCCATCATATTGATGACCGGAAACGACGTTTCGGGATTCATCTCCGTAGAATGCGCATCTTTCATTCCTAAAACATTGCGTGCGAACTCAACAACGGCACATTGCATTCCTAAGCAAATACCTAGAAAAGGGATTTTTTTCTCTCTTGCATATTGAATAGCATTGATCTTTCCTTCGATGCCTCTTTCACCAAAACCTGGCGCAACTAAAATTGCGTGAAGGTGTCCTAATTGGTTTTTAACATTATCGTGATCCAATTTTTCGGAATGAATCCATTCTAATTTGACTTGACATTCGTTAGAAACACCAGCATGAATAAAGGCTTCGTTAATGGATTTATAAGCATCTTTTAATTCGATGTATTTTCCAATTAATCCAATACGAACTTCGTGAATGGGGTTTTTAAGTTTCCCTAAAAAATCCTTCCAAGCTGCCATATCAGGTTCCTGTCTTAATGGTAATTTTAATCGATTCAAAACAACTTTATCCAATTGTTCCTTCAGCATTAAAAGAGGCACTTCATAAATCGTACTTGCATCAATGGATTCAATTACTGCATTTATATTTACGTTACAAAACAAAGCTATTTTACGACGAATATCATTACTGACAGGTTTTTCAGTACGACAAACTAAGATATCCGGTTGAACACCATATTCAAGTAATGCTTTTACAGAATGTTGGGTAGGTTTTGTTTTTAATTCACCCGTTGTACTTAGATAAGGTAAAAGCGTAAGATGGATTACAGCTACATTGGTAGAACCCATTTCCCAAATCATTTGACGAACAGCTTCTATATATGGCAATGATTCAATGTCACCAACAGTACCTCCTATTTCGGTGATGATAATATCAAACTCACCAGTTTCACCTAAAAGTTGGATTCGGCGTTTAATTTCATCCGTAATATGTGGAATTACCTGAACTGTTTTTCCAAGATATGCTCCTTCACGCTCACGATTGATAACTGTTTGATAAATTTTGCCCGTTGTTACATTATTGGCTATGGAGGTTGGAACATTTAAAAAACGCTCATAATGCCCGAGATCAAGATCGGATTCTGTTCCATCGTTGGTAACATAACACTCACCATGTTCATAGGGATTTAAAGTACCTGGATCCACATTAATGTAAGGATCAAGCTTTTGAATAGTTACACGATAGCCACGAGCTTGTAAAAGTTTGGCTAATGAAGCGGAGATAATTCCCTTTCCGAGAGAAGAGGTTACACCACCAGTAGTAAATATATATCTGACGGAAGAAGCACTAGATGACATGTAAGGTGTGGGTTTTAGCAAAATTACGGGAAATAGGTCGAAAGAGACCTATTAGTTTGAAGAATTATAAAACTTTTAGCTCGCTTACCTGTTTTTTGTGATGAAATCAAACTATTAGTACTGCATTTTAAATGAGAGGAGTTAAGAAGCAAGATTTACCTAAAAAGCTGTGTACGACTTGCAACCTAATTTTCTCGTGGCGCAAAAAGTGGGAGAAGTCTTGGAAAGAGGTAAAGTATTGTAGCGATAAGTGTAGAACAAACAAGAATCACCAAAAATAATTCAAAAAAATAATACGAGAAATGAGCCTTCACCGATTAGAAACAATCCAAAAATTACCGATTAGTATTGATAAGGCTTGGGAGTTTTTTTCTTCTCCGTCTAATTTAAAAATAATTACTCCACCACACATGGGATTTATAATTCATTCAGGTTTTGATGAAGGAGAAAAAATGTATGCAGGGATGGTTATCAAATATACAGTCAAGCCAGTTTTAGGTTTGCCAATGTCATGGGTTACTGAAATCACTCATGTGGAAAAACCAAATTATTTCGTCGACGAACAACGTTTCGGTCCCTATTCCTTTTGGCATCACAAACATTTTTTACAAACAATTCCTGGCGGTGTTTTGATGAAAGATATAATTGATTACAAATCCCCATTAGGCCCTATTGGTGATTTGATAAATACAGTTTTAATTAAAAGACAATTGAAATCCATTTTTGATTTTCGATATAAAAAATTAGAGGAGATTTTTGGTGAGTGGAATTTTTAGAGAAAAAAGTTTTCAAACGATGCGTTATCTAAATGCAAAAAAATTATTCATGCATTTCGTTTTTGTATAGTTCATTCTCTAAGTCCTCTATTTGCGGCAGTATTGATTTTAATTCGATAGGTATTGCCTTGCTTATTTGATAATCAGAAACACCAATAGCATTCGTGTACCCTTTCAATGCGTATTCAGCTAGCACTTCATTTTTCCCTTTACAAAGCAAAATTCCAATGGTATCGTTATCGGTAGAAGATTTCAATTTATCATTTACAACATTTACATAAAAATTTAATTGACTTGCATCTCCAGGTTCAAATTGGCGTGCCTTTAATTCGACTACTACATACGCATGAAGTTTTAAATGATAGAAAAGCAGATCGGCATAGAAATCAGTATTGCCAATTTCAAAATGTATTTGCTTTCCAATAAAAGCAAATCCTTGACCTAATTCCAAAAGAAATTTGGTTATTTGTTCAGTTAATTGTTCTTCCAAATTTCTTTCATTTGACTTTTCAGTTATTTGAACAAAATCAAAAATGTATGGATCTTTTAAAATATAATTTGCGAAATCAGTTTGAGGTTTTGGAAGTGTGCGTTCAAAATTATTTACTTTTTTCGAAGCTATCTGCCGATCAAATAATCCTGTTTCTATTTGCATAGCTAATATGTTTCTACTATTACCATGTTCTAAAGTGTTTAACATGTACCAAAATTTTTTTCCTAAATTGGGTTCTTTATTAATTAATACCAAATGATGCGACCACGATATTTTGGCAATTATTGATGATAGAAAAACCTCTTCGACCAATTGTGCAACAGGCTGTTGCACAATTGCAATTTGCTGATTATCAATTTCTTCTAATAATTTTACTACTTGTCGAACTTTTACTGTTTCCTTTTTGAAAGCTGATTCTAATTCATAGATTTTGCAGATTATTTCATACGAATATACACGAGCGAAACTTTGCATATATTTTAAGTTGCGAATTGAGAATCCTTTGATATTGGGAAATTCTTTTTTTAAGTCATTAGCAAGTGTGTCAATAATTTTTGAACCCCAACCTTTTTGGTTTTGATTGATCAAGATATCTATTCCCAATTGCCAATACAAAAGTAGCATTTGACTATTAGCTGCAACAATTGTTTTTAACTGTGCTTCTTTTATTTTTGATTTTATTCCTGCTAAAAACTGTGAGTAGTTTTCTTTTTTCATATTGTTTTTTAATTAATAAATAAAACTTATTGGATTTCATTATTTGTTTTCATTTTTTAGAGATGTGATTATTTTTATAACCGAATCTTTGCTATTAATTCAATAAATAATTCTATCACTTTTAATAATTATTACTGCAATTGAATTTCCTTTTAATTTTAATTATGAAGAAAAAAAATAAATAATTTCATGGTTGAATTATTGACAAAATAATTTATATGTGAAATAATTATAATAAAAAGGTTTTTTTTAAAATTATTTTCAGTGCAAATATTTAAATTTATTTCGACTTAAAAGACCTTAACCATTTGTACGAGTTTTAGGCTATTAATAATAATTATTTTTGACAGATGCAAGAAGACTTTCTTTATTATTTATGGAAGAACCGACTCTTTGAATCAACGTCGTTAAAAAGCATCAACGCTGAGCAAATTGAAATAATTAATCCGGGACAACGTAACGATGATTCTGGTCCCGATTTTTTTAATGCACGAATAAGTATTGATGGATTTTTATGGGCAGGGAATGTTGAAATTCATGTTAAAGCGAGTGATTGGACTAAGCATGGGCACACAAAAGATCGAGCCTTTGATACGGTAATTTTACATGTAGTTTATGATGCTGATGTTGCCATTAAAAGAGCAGATGGCTCTACAATTCCGACCATTGAATTACGCGGCAAATACGACAACCATAGATGGCAACATTATTTAGATTTAATCCAAGGCGCATCGAAATGGGTTCCCTGTGAAAAAAATTTCCTTGATGTACCAGAAATTGTGCGTCATCAGTGGTTCGATCGTTTGTTAGTAGAAAGATTAGAAGAACGCACAAAATCCATTAAAGAACTTTTTATTCAAACAAGGAATAATTGGGAAGAAAGTTTTTATCGACATTTATCTAGAAGTTTTGGGTTTCGCGTTAATACAATTCCTTTTGAAATACTTTCTTCTTCACTTCCTTTAGCAACTATTGGCAGGCATAAGAATCAATTGGTGCAAATAGAAGCAATTTTATATGGCACAGCGGGGTTTTTAGGAAGTATTCATAATGATGATTATTATACTAAAGAATTAAAAAAGGAATTTCGGATACTTCAAATAAAGTTTGGATTGAAACCAATGTCGGTTCACTTGTGGAAATTTGGGAGATTAAGACCTGGAAATTTTCCCACAATTCGTATTGCTCAGTTAGCGTCTTTACTTTATCATCATGAACAACTTTTTGATGCGGTTATACATGCGAATGGATTTGCCGAACTTATTGATATGCTCGATGTAACTGCATCGCCCTACTGGAGCAGGCATTATAGCTTTGATGCTACAAGCGAATTTTCAGAAAAGAACTTGGGACGTTCTTCTATAGAAAGTTTAATCATCAACAGCATAGCTCCTTTTACCTTTTTTTATGGTCAATACCATCAGCAAGATTACTTAGTACAGAAATCGTTAATTTGGCTAGAGAAATGTAAGTCGGAGAATAATTTAATATTGCGAGGATGGGAGCAAATTGGACTCAAGGTTAAGGATGCTGCGGGTTCACAAGCCTTACTTCATCAAAAAAAAATGTATTGTGATTTTAAAAAATGTGTAAATTGCGGCATCGGAAATTATCTTTTGAAATATCCATGAATCAATTAATTGAAATTATAAAAACTTGGTTTGAGCGTCAAGCCTTTGGCGTTTGTGAATGGTGGGGCGATCGTCTAAAAATTCGATCCACAAATATTCGGTTATTTTTCATTTATACCTCGTTCCTTACTGTTGGTTCTCCTATCATCATTTATATGGTTATGGCCTTTTGGAAAAAAATGCGTACGATGATTTCCGCCCAGAGACGAGGAAGTGTTTGGGATTTATAAACCCCGAATTCACAATGAAACTTGTATAACCATTCGAATTCTTTTTCTATTGTTGGCTGATTTTTCGATTTCATTGAATATTTTAGCAGTGTGCAAAGTAAACATACCCAATTTCTAAAAAAACTATATATTGCAATAACATTAATTATTGCTACTCTTGTATTTGGCATTGCGGGGTTTATTTTTATCGAGGGTTACTCATTTAATGAGGCTTTCTACACTACTGTAATTATCCTTTCAACAGTGGGTCTTGGTGTAGTTCATCAACTAAGTGATGTAGGAAGATGGTTTGTATCCATTTTGATTATCGTCAGCATTGGTATATTTGCTTTTGCAGTTTCGGTTGTCACCAGTTATTTGATGGAAGGCGAATTACAACGTTATTTAAAATCACGAAAATTGAAAAAGCAAATCGACAAATTAAGTAATCATGTAATCGTATGTGGATATGGCCGTAATGGGAAGCAGGCTTGTGAACAATTGCGATCTCATCAGCAGTCGTTTGTAACTATTGAAAGCAATGAGCGTATCTTATCCGAGATGAGAGAAGATGGGACATTGTTTATCGACGGAGATGCAACGAGGGATGAAATTTTAATGGAAGCAGGAATTCAAAATGCACGCGCATTAATCACTACCTTACCAAATGATGCCGCAAATGTATTTGTAGTTTTAACTGCTCGTGAACTTAATCCTAAATTAAAAATTATAAGCAGAGCTTCTGAAGATACTTCTGAAGGCAAGTTAAAACGTGCTGGAGCAAATAACGTCATCATGCCTGATAAGATTGGTGGTACGCACATGGCTTCACTTGTTACGCGTCCTGATGTTCTTGAATTTTTAGATTACATCACTGGCAGAATAAATATACGTTTAGAGGAAATATTATATAACAACTTAAGCGATCGTTTGAAAGGAAAAACAATTCGTGAACTGGAAATACGAAATAAAACGGGTGCAAATATTATTGGATTTAAAACTGGTGATGGAGAATACACCATCAACCCTGATCCTGATACAGTCATGCAACCCGACGCAAAATTATTTGTACTTGGAACACAAGAACAAGTAAGTAAATTATTGGAAGTACTCTCCTCTTAAAATTAACTTCCCTCTGTTTTTCTATATAACAGATAAAAATCTAACTATGAAAATTCTTGTAACAGGTTCTAATGGTTTGCTTGGTCAAAAACTTGTATACGCTTTACGCGACAGAAAAGACATTGAATTAATTGCTACTGCAAGAGGCGAAAATCGTGTCAAAGAACAAAATGGTTATGTTTTTGAAACAATGGATCTTACGGATGAATCACATGTACGTGAAGTAATAAATAATTACCGACCCGATTGCATCATCCACACAGCCGCAATGACAAACGTTGATGCTTGTGAATTAGATTCTCCTACTTGCCAATTAAATAATGTTGGAGTTGTTGGCTATTTATTGGAAGCATGCAAACCACTCGGAACACATTTTATCCATCTATCAACTGATTTTGTTTTCGATGGAGAAAATGGTCCATACAAAGAGACCGACAAACCTAATCCACAAAGTGTATATGCGCAGTCAAAATTAGATTCTGAAAAACTTGTTGAAGAAAGCGGTTTGCCATGGACCGTTTTACGCACTATAATCATTTATGGTGTTACAGATGATGCACAGCGATCAAACGTTGTTTTATGGACTAAAAACTCTTTAGAGCAAGGAAAAAAAATTACTGTAATTACGGATCAATTTCGCGGACCCACACTAGCCGAAGATTTAGCAGAAGCATGTATTCAAGCTGCCTTAAGAAAGGCGCAAGGAATTTTTCACATCTCTGGAAAAGAAGTAATGCCAATTATTAATATTTCATACGAAGTTGCCGACTACTTTAAGTTGGATAAATCATTTATTCAACCGATCACAACAGCGGAATTAAATCAACCAGCGAAGCGACCTTTAAAAACTGGATTTATTATTGATAAAGCCATTCGTGAACTTGGTTACAAACCGCATACTTTACGAGAAGGAATTCAGATTGTGGAAGAACAATTGAAAAGGAAAATGATCTAATTTTTACTTCAATCATGCTGTTCTGAGTTTGCAACTCAGAACCTACTAAAAAATTATAGGAACGTTTTTAGTTACGTTATCGGTAACCCCATTGTCGGTTCGCTCTTTTGCTTGACCACAGCAGCACCCCCGATAGCTATCGTGGGTTATGCTCAAGTTTTAGACATAGATTTTTTTTGAGCTACGTAGAATAATTTTATTTAGCATTTTTCTCTGCTGTTCTGAGTTTGCAACTCAGAACATTCTAAAAAATTATAGGAACTTCTTTAGTTGCAAACTAAAGATAGCTTTGGCAAGTTGGAAAAGAATATTATTTCAATCAACATACAATAAAAAAAGCCCTGTAGTTCAGACTTCGTCAGACTACAGGGCTTTTGAAATTTATTTTTACTTACTATGCAGTTTTCTTTTTATCGAAATCAACAACGATTGGAGTTGCAATACACAGTGAAGAATACGTTCCAACAACGATACCTATTAACAATGCGAAAGTAAATCCACGAATCACATCACCACCGAAAATAAAGATAGCAAGGAGAACGAAGAATGTTGTTAACGAAGTATTCATGGTACGGCTTAACGTTGCATTTAATGCATCATTAATAACTTGCTTCTTGTCCATGTTTGGATGAATCCCTAAGTATTCACGAATACGATCAAATACCACAACAGTATCTGTCATGGAGTATCCCATTACCGTTAAAACTGCGGCAATAAAATCTTGATTTATTTCGAGTGTGAAAGGAAGGACACCATTAAAGATAGAGAAGATCGAAAGGATTATTAATACATCATGAATCAGTGCAGCTGTTGCACCCAAACCAAACTGCCATTTCTTAAATCGAATTAAGATGTATAAGAACATCAATGCACATCCGAAAAGAATAGAATATACTGCTGAAGTTTTAATATCATCAGCTACTGTAGGTCCTACTTTTTGCGAATTAATAACCTTTGTTGCTTTAAATGCTTCTTCCGACATTCCAGGGAAATTAGCCTTTAAGCCATCGTATAATTTCGCAAGCACTTTACTTTCTGCATCAGGACCATTTTCTTCGATCAAGTAATCAGTAGTAATTTTAAAGCGGTTATCAGTACCAAAAGTTTTTACATCATGTGCCGAATTACCAAACGATTTCCCTAATTCACTATGAATTTCTTCAGTCGTAGAGGCTTTATCAAATTGAACAACATACGTACGCCCTCCAACAAAATCAACACCGAAATTAAAACCGCGTGTAGCCATCGAAACAATACCCGCAGCGATAATAATTCCAGAAATCGTGTAATACATTTTACGTTTATCAACGAATGCAATATGAATATTTTTGAATGCATTTTTTGAGAACTCATTCCAGAAACGAATTTCCTTATTTGAATCAAGCATCCATTCGAAAATTAAACGAGTAATAAAGATGGCGCTAAACAATGAGCAAAGGATACCGATGATCAATGTGGTTGCAAATCCTTGAACTGGTCCGCTACCGAAAGCGTAAAGAATAATCCCCAATAAGAGTGTAGTTACGTTAGAGTCAATGATGGATGAAAGGGCATGTTTGTAGCCATCACTTACAGCAAGGCGCAATCCTTTTCCTAAACGTAATTCTTCACGAACACGTTCGAAGATCAAAATATTTGCATCCACCGAAAGGGCGATAATCAACACGATACCAGCAATACCTGGCATTGTAAGTACAGCGCCCAATGATGCGAGAACACCCATGATGAAAAACATATTACATAACAGTGCAACTACGGCAACCAAGCCTGCATTGTTGTAATAAATTCCCATAAAAACGAATACAAGTAATAAAGCAACAACGAAAGAGATAAGTCCTGAGTTGATCGCTTCTTTTCCTAACGATGGTCCTACTACAGCTTCCTCAACAATATGTGCTGGAGCTGGAAGTTTACCTGCTTTTAGGATATTCGCTAAATCTTTTGCTTCATTAATTTCAAAGTTTCCAGTAATCGAAGAATTACCATTTGGTATTTCACCTTGCACATTCGGGAATGAATAAACTTGATCATCAAGAACGATAGCTATAGAATGATTAACGTTTTCACCTGTTAAGCGTTTCCATGCTTTTGCACCTTCGGGATTCATACGCATGCTTATTTCTGGCTTGCCACCAAACTGACCAAAGTCTTGGCGAGCATCAGAAATTGCTGATCCATCTAACGGCGCAGTACCATCACGACCCGAAACTTTTATTGCGATTAACTCTAAAGATTGTGATTCTGCTGAGCGAGGTTTAACAGTCCATAGTAGACGAAGATTTTTCGGCAACATTGCTTTCACATCTTCACGAGCTAGGATTGTATTTACAGCTGCTGTATCTTTAATTAAGGTATAACCTACGACGCATGATTTGTCAACGATAGCTTTATCTTCTTGCGTACGTACTTGACCATCCGCAGGGAATAGCACAGCAAAAAGAGGGTTTTCTTTCGCGAACTGCTCAAATGTTTTTTGTGATGTATCTTTTTTAGCTGACGAATCTTTTCCTAATTTATCAACAAGTGATGACTTTTTAGTAGTATCCGCTGAAGTAGATGCTAATGATGACGTATCTTTTTTTGTTGTTTTACTGTCTTTAATGATTGTAGAAGTCAACAATGATTTCGCTAATGAATCTTTTTGAGAATCTGCGGCTAGTACTTTATTAACTTGAACAAGTGCTGGAGCTACTTCTCCGAAAGTGTATGTTTCCCAGAACTCCAATTTTGCTGTTCCTTGAAGAAGTTTACGTACACGTTCTGGCTCCTTAACTCCTGGTAATTCCACGAGGATACGTCCTGATCCTAACTGTTGGATATTTGGTTGAGCTACTCCGAACTTATCAATACGAGTACGAAGAATGTTAAAGGTACGGCTGATAGCTGCATCTGCTTCTGTCTTAAGTACTTTTAAAACCTCATCATTTGTTGAGTTAAAATTAATTCGGTCTTGATTTTCGATATTAGCGAAAATGGCAGCCATTTTAGCATTTGGATCCGTTTCCTTGAAAGCTTTGCCGAAAAGGCCAACGAAATCATCTTGGCTGTTGCGTTGCATTTCTAGTGCACGATTAATTGCTTTTTGGAATGTTGGATCCGTAGCATTTTGTCCTGCCATAGAACGAACGAGATCCACAACAGATACTTCAAGAGTTACGTTCATACCCCCTTTCAAGTCAAGGCCGAGATTTATTTCTCGTTCCTTACACTCTTGGTAAGTATAATTTTTAACACCGATGTTATAAACACCTTTTGTTGCTATTGAGTCAAGATAAGATTTCTCTTTCTTTTCGTTGCCATTGGCAAATTCTTTAGCGTTGCTTTCAACATTTTTTGTTACCAGTGTGAATGACAATTGGTACAAGCACACAAGGGCTAAAACGATCGCAAACAGCTTAACTGCGCCTTTACTTTGCATTGATTTTTAGGGTTATTTTACAGAGGGGGCAAATATAGGCCAATGAATGATACGAAACAATGGCAAATTCAAGGCATGAAACGCAAGAGATTTCGATAACCTTACCTTAAAATAGAATTAACCGATGTATTTTCGCCATAATGTCCAAAAAAATTCTCATTTCCGTTACCAGCGATCTTGTAACGGATCAAAGGGTAAATCGTAGCGCTTGCACCTTAAAAGATTTGGGCTATGATGTACTTGTAATAGGTAGAAAGTTGAAAAATGGCGAAGAAATGCCCGCAAGAAGATTTCGTTCTTTAAGATTAAAATTGCGTTTTGAGACAGGTTTTTTGTTCTATGCAAGTTATAATTTTCGTTTATTTAGGATTTTATTATCCAAGCCGGTCGACATTTTATTTAGTAATGATTTGGATACCTTATTACCTAACTATCTCGTTTCCAAAATGAAAAACATTCCACTCATTTATGATAGCCATGAATATTTTACTGGCGTTCCAGAATTAGCCGGACGGCCATTTGTAAAGGGAATTTGGAAAAGAATTGAACGATGGATAATTCCCAAATTGAAGAATGCCTATACCGTAAATGATAGCATCGCTCGTTTATACAAAGAAGAATATGGAACCCATTTTTCAGTTGTTAGAAATGTTCCGATAAAAACTTATGATACTTCATCAGATAAAACACAACTTCGAAAGTTTTTAGATCTTCCATTAGATCGACATATCATCATACTTCAAGGTGCGGGAATTAATATCCAACGAGGGGCGGAAGAAGCTGTTGAGGCAATGAAATACCTAAAAGATACGTTATTGCTTATTGTTGGAAATGGTGATGTAATTTCGGAACTTAAGTTAAATGTCGTGAAAGAAGGATTGGGTGATAAAGTAAAATTTATTCCTCGTCAACAATCGAAAGATTTGATAAAATACACAAAAGCGGCGGATCTTGGTCTTTCATTAGATAAGGATATGAATATCAATTATCGATTCAGTTTACCTAATAAATTATTTGATTACATACAAGCTAACATTCCAATTCTTGCAAGTGATTTACCCGAAGTAAAAAAGATAATTGAAAATTACTCCATCGGAATGATTAGCCCTAACCATGATCCCGAATCATTAAGTAAACTTATGTTTTTGATGCTAAATGATACTGTCAAAAGAAAAGAATGGGAAATAAATTTAAAGATTGCAGCAGAAGAATTAATTTGGGAAAAAGAGAAAATACATTTTCTAAAAATCATTGATCATCTTGCCTAATAAAAAGATACATATCGTAAGTTTCGATGTTCCTTATCCTGCAAATTATGGCGGTGTGATTGATGTGTTTTATAAATTGAAATCGTTACATGAGCTAGGATGGAAAATCCATTTGCATTGTTTTATGTATGGAAGAAAAAAAGCTCCATTGTTAGCTGAATATTGTGAACGTGTTACGTACTACCCCCGCGACATTTCAAAATCAAAATTATTTCTTAAATTACCCTATATCGTAAGTTCCAGAAACAACAAACATTTACTAGATGCATTATTAGAAAATAAAGATGCAATATTATTTGAAGGTTTGCATACAACATTTCCACTTCATGATAAGCGACTGAAAGGGAGAAAAATTATTGTTCGTACACATAATATAGAACATGAATATTATCGTCATTTAGGGTTAGCAGAAAGTAATTTATTTAAACGATATTATTTTAACAGTGAAGCAACGAAACTTGAAAGCTATGAACCAATTTTAAACTTGACGAAAGGAATTGCTGCAATATCTAAAACAGAAACAAATTATTTTCACAAAAAATTCGGCAAGAAAGTGTTTTATCTTCCTGCTTTTCATCCTTATGATAATGTAAATAATAAAGATAAATTAGGTGAGTATGTTTTGTATCATGCAAATCTTTCTGTTGCAGAAAACCATAAGGCAGCGATGTACCTGGTTCGTGAAATTTTTAACGATCTTAAAATTAATTTTATTATTGCGGGCAATAATCCAAACACAGAACTTAAAACTGCAATAAAAGCAAGTAAAAATATACAACTAATAGAAAATCCTTCCACCGAAAAAATGGAAGAATTAATTAGTGAGGCGCAAATAAATGCACTTCCAGCATTTCAAGCAACGGGTATAAAATTAAAATTACTCGCAGCATTATTTATTGGTCGTCATGTTATTGTTAATTCAATGATGTTAGAAGGAACGGGATTAGAAAGTTTATGTGTGATAGCGAATGATACACTAACATTTAAAGAAAACATAATTCGGCTTTTTAAAATCCCACTTTCCATAGACGATAAAACAAAAAGAAAAAATCTTTTAGAAGATGAATTTTCAAATATTAAAAACGCCAAGAATTTAGCGAGGCATTTAATTTCAATTTAAATTTCAATGATTGTAGATGTATTTAAAGCATCCGCAACTTTTCCATTTTCAACTTTTACAATTCTTGATGGGAAGCGATCGATAATTGAATAGTTGTGTGTAACCATTACAACTGCGCATTCATTTTTACTTACATCAAAAAGTAATTTCATAATTTCATTACTAGTTTCTGGATCGAGGTTCCCAGTTGGTTCATCGGCCAGAATAAGATCTGGATCATTGAGCAGTGCGCGAGCGATTACTAATCGTTGTTGTTCACCACCCGAAAGTTCATGTGGCATTTTAAATCCTTTAGTGCCTAAGCCTACCTTTGTTAGCACCTCACTTACACGTTCTTCCATCTTACTTTTCTCGCCCCAACCAGTCGCTTTCAAATAGAACAATAAATTATCCTTTGCGGATCTATCTGTTAACAATTGAAAATCCTGAAAAACAATTCCTAGCTTTCTTCGGAGTTTAGGAATTTCTCCTTTTTTCATGGTTTTCAAATTGAAGCCCGCAACATTTGCATCGCCTTGTTTCAAGGGAAGATCACCATACAATAAGCGCATGATACTACTTTTGCCACTTCCTGTTTTACCTATGAGATATATAAATTCTCCTCGCATAACTTGCAGGTTTACATCGTTTAGCACCATATTTTTATGGTGGAAAATACTAACATGTTCGAGATTTATTATTTTATCACTCATGATTTAACTTTTTTGGGCTACTGCACTATTCATTTTGAATCGTCAATTCTATGATGTCTTTTATTCAAATTTCCAATTTCTGCACTTTACCAAATGGAATTCCTGCAATAAATTCAAGGATCTTACTTTCATGTAGCGTCAATCCAGCTTTCGACAATGCTTTTTCAGGGCGATCAAGCCGAAAATATGCAAGTAAGGTAAATTGTTCATCCCTTAATTGAACGTAATCAGGGATCTTAGCTTTGCCTTGAATCTTTAATGTATAGAGAATCATTTCCGATAACAATAAATGCAAAATTACTATAAAAATTTGCCTTAATTCTGGCAATAAAAATGGTTTATAAACAAAACAGCCACCTTTATGGGGTGGCTGTTTTTTATCTTTAAGATAGAAATTATCTTTTCTTTCCACCGAGACCAACGGGACTTCCTACTCGTGCCATTGCACAACGGAATCCCAACCAATCGGTACTTTGATTTTCATCAAGGAAACGACGAGAACCTGGTGTCATATAGTAAGCGCGATCTTTCCAAGAACCACCTTTCACTACGCGAGCTTTATCATCAATTAAAGTAGATGTTCCGGAATTGTAAAGTGTATAATCAGGCTCATCGCCATCTTGATAGTTGATGTTATCTGCTTTTTGGTAATTACGACGTGTTGATGCTTCAGCTTCTGTAACTTCACGTAATTGAACACGACCTAAGCTATCTTTTTCAGCGATTGCACCTTCATCATCGGTAACTTGAGTTTTATAAACGTTACCACGGAATGATCGAAAATCAGAAGCATCTTCATGAGATAAAGGACGATAAACATCCATCACCCATTCCGCTACGTTACCCGCCATATTATACAATCCATAATCGTTTGGAACATAAGAGTAAACGGGAGCAGTGATATCAGCATTATCATTCAATCGTCCTGCAACTCCCATCTGATCACCTCGACCACGTTTAAAGTTTGCAAGCATTTCACCTTGCCACTTATCTTCTGGATTACGAACGCTATGTCCGTTCCACGGGTATAATTTACGCTCATTAACGTTTTCATAAACAGTATTTCCAACTAAACCCATTGCTGCGAATTCCCATTCTGCTTCAGTTGGGAGGCGATAGCGAGGCAATAAAATACCATCTTCCATACGCACCTTACGAGTATCATTGTTGGGATTAAGATCCTTTAATGGACTTCTTACTAAACCTTCGTATTGTCCGGCAAGATAAGCATCTGTATTAAAGTTATCCTCGTTCACCTGAGCAGGATTCACGCGAAGAATACCTTCACGGATAAGAATTTGTTCGTTAACGCGATCAGTACGCCAAGCACAAAAATCACTTGCTTGTAACCAGTTTATTCCTACTACTGGGTAATCCTTAAATGCTGGGTGACGTAAATAATGCTCAATATAAGGTTCGTTAAAGGCTAAACGATCACGCCAAACTAAAGTATCTGGAAGTGCTTTACGATATACCTCAGGATAATCCGTTCCAAAAACACGATTTAACCAATACAGGTATTCCAGCCAATGAACATTAGCGACTTCTGTTTCGTCGAGGTAATAAGAAGAAACAGTAGCACGGCGAGGCATGTTATCCCAATCGTGAACGACCTCTTCTTCGGTGCGGCCCATTGTAAATGTACCACCTTCAATAAGCACCAATCCAGGACCAGTTTCCTGCTCTCTGTAATCGACAACTTCGAAGCCACCGTTTTTCTCATTATTATAATCCCAACCTGTTGACGAGGACTTATCCTTCGGTGAACAAGCGGTAAAAATCATCATTCCTAAACTAAGAACGGGAAGCAAATGATTTTTAACTTTCATGTGTGTAAGCTTTTTTAGGGAGGACAAATATGCACAAATAACTAAAAACTAGGGCAAGATATTGCACGGAATCTTTTCTTTTTCGGATGACATTCAAATTGGAGGCCTAGACTTAACTCATGAGAGCCGCCAGTTGAATTACTTAATTTTGATACTGTTACGTCATAACTATAACCAAATTTGAAGATCCCTTTTTGGATTCCAATTAAGGCAATAAATGAGTCGCTGGAAATGAAATTACCTTTACCAAAGTTACCACGGTACCACAATCCACCCACAATTGGCGAATGAAGCACGTACATACCGAAGTTAATTTGATTAAAAGAAGCTTGCTGTTGATATAATAAATTGGGGGAGATAAAAGTTCCATCGTCCTTATCTATACGACCACGATAACCTCCACCTGAACTTTCTCCAATTGGTATTAATGCACCAATATGAGCGGTGATTTTCATAGGTAGCTTACTAGTTCCTTTTACGATAAACGCTTCATCTGGCTGAGTCATGTGATTCACAGCAAGACCACCATATACTTTACTTGTATAAGCCAATACTCCGGCGGAGAAATCGGTATAATGTCTTGATTCTTTTGGTCTGGTTTCTTGTGTTTCATAAACAAAGCCATAACGGGGATCAATCATATCACCAAAAGTTAGTTTATCGAAATCCAATTTTTTCTGAACATACGTTCCTTGTAATCCAAAGCGCATTGAAAATTTACGGTTGATATTAAGCTGATAAGCATACATCGCGCTTATATTTGTTGTGGCAATTGTGCCTTCACCGGCTTTATCATTCAAAATTAATAAGCCTAATCCTCCATTAATGCCATCAAAATGCTGATCATACGATGCGCTTGTAGTTATGTAAGTCTCCTTAAGGGCTGGCCACTGATTACGGTAGTTGAGACCCACACGAGGGCATCTTGCAGATCCAGCAAAGGCCGGATTCAAATATAAAGGATTTGCATAGAATTGTGTGAATTGAGGATCCTGAGCCTCCGACACCAAACTAAAACCAATAAATACACACAGGAGCAGTCGCTTAAGCATAACGGATACTTTTATATAATCGAGTTATACGGAGAGTCATAAATTTGTTACACTTATTTGATCCTAATTGAGACAAATCTTGCAATATTTACAAACCAAAAACGTTCATTCGCTGTTTGGTTGAAACATCAAAGATGTAAAATCCATTAAACTTATGAGCACAAATTTAATTTTTTTGTTTCTTAAAATAGCATAAAAAAGCATAAATCTTACGAAGGAATGATTTCATCTTTAAATTTTACCTCACAAACACCTCAGTTTTCATCAAGAATGAAGTTACTCTTTTATTTATCAATATTTTTTGGGGCAAGCTCCATTCAAGCCCAAAGCGATCGAATAATTCTTAATTGGGATCCAATTTCAAACTCTTCGGCGGAAGGAATTCACCTTTCTTTTAACGGAGCACAGTACAAAAATGATACAGGATTTCTTCCCTGGTATGTAAAACAAATAAATGGTCAAGTGGGTATGAATGCGAATATTTTGGAACCTCAATACCAAGAATTAACAGTTGAGGAGTTGAAATCCAAACTAATTTCCTTTGAGGCTTCTCCTATCATCACATCCGAAAAGGTAATAGAAAGGAAATCTGGCTCCACATTAGTATCAATCCTTCCATTTCGTATTAACCCCAGCACAAATAAAGTGGAGAAATTAATCAGTTTCCGTTTAAACCTCTCCAAATCAGCAAGCGACAATTCTGCACAGCGATCTACTATACGTGTTTACGCATCAAATTCAGTTTTAGCTAGTGGGACTTGGTATAAAATCGGATTAACTGAAGATGGAATTTATAAAGTATCGTATGATTTTTTGCGCGAATTAGGAATTTCATCGAATGATATTAATGGCTCAACACTTAGATTATTTGGTAATGGTGGTGGAATGGTTCCAACCTTAAATAGCATTCCACGTGCTGATGACCTGCAAGAAAATGCAATCAAAATTATTGATGCTGACAATAACGGGAATTTTAACGAAGGCGATTATTTCCTTTTCTATGGTCAAGGTCCGGATAGGTGGACTTATTCTCCTACAGAAAAAAGGTATAATCACATAAAAAATCTTTTTACTGATACCACTTATTACTTCATCACATTTGATGGTGGAAATGGTTCAGCGAAAAGAGTCGGATCTGCATCATCACTTTCTGGTCCTGCCAATCGAACAGTAACTAGCTTTACAGATAGGGCATTTCATGAAGAAGATAAAAGTAACTTTATCAAATCAGGAAGAAACTGGTATGGTGAAGTTTTTGATGTTTCGTTAAGTCAGAATTTTTCATTTCAATTTCCAGATTTAATTCCTGGGAATGCTTCCTTAAAATCCAGTGTTATCGCACGAACAACTTTTGATTTTGGCACCGTTTACAGTAAGTTTCTTATCAATTATAATAACACATCAATTTTAACGCAAAACATTCCAAATGTATCCACCAACTATACAGATGCGTTTGGGAATTCCAATATTCAGTTCAAGACATTTTATGCTAGTTCGCCAAGTATAAATTTGAATTATGTTTTTCAACCATACAATTCAAATTCATCTGGATGGTTGGACTATCTTTCGATCAATGTTAATCGTAGCCTATCCGTTTCAGGAGGACTATTAATGTTTAGAGATCTCGACACGTTGAACACATCGAGTGTAAGTCGTTATGTAATTAACAATGCGAAAAACGGGTTAACACTTTGGAATGTTAATTCACCAACAACCGTATTGCAACAAGATTTTTTATTGAATGGAAATGGTTTGGAATTTATTCAAAACCTTGGTGCAGGAGCTTCATCGGAATACATTTTATTTGACGAAAATAATTTTAAGATTGCAAATAAATTCGGCAAAATCGATAATCAAAATCTACACGCATTAGGGTTTACGCCAACGGATATGATCATTGTATCGGCAAGTGAATTTATGGATCAGGCAAATAGATTAGCTGACTTCCATCGTACTCATGATCATCTTACAGTTGAGGTTGCTGCATTGCCACAAGTGTTTAATGAATTTTCGAGTGGTGCTCGTGACATTGCTTCCATTCGTGATTTTGCGAAAATGTTTTATGATCGTGCACTACCGTCTTCTTTACCTCGATATCTATTATTGATGGGAGATGGTTCGTATGATTTGAAAAACAGAATTAATGGAAATACTAATTTCATTCCTACCTTTCAATCTGAGAATTCACTTGCAGTAATTGCTTCGTATACTTCTGATGATTTTTTTGGTATGATGGATGACAATGAAGGGACCTTACAAAATGCGGAACTCATCGACTTAGGAGTTGGCAGATTACCCGTTAAAAATTCTGATGAAGCAACTGCCGTAGTTGATAAAATCATCTCTTACTCTACTCCGGGAACTTCGACAGGACCTACTTGTTGTGCTGGAACAAGTACAGGACGTTTGGGTGACTGGCGCAATGTGTTATGTTTCATCGCTGATGATCAAGATTACAATTTACATTTTGATCAAAGCGAAGACATTTTAAATACTGTGAAAGCTGCGCATCCCGTTTACAACATCGATCAAATTGTACTTGATTCCTACCAACAAGTTAGTACTCCTGGTGGCTCTCGATACCCAGAAGTTAACGATGCCATCAACAAACGTGTTGATAAAGGTGCATTGCTGATGAACTATACGGGTCATGGTGGAGAGATAGGTTGGGCTGCTGAAGCAATACTTGATATCCCCATGATAAATGCTTGGCAAAACACCAATAAGCTACCCTTATTTATTACCGCTACATGTGAATTTAGTCGTTTTGATGATCCATTAAGAACATCAGCAGGCGAATTAATATTGCTTAATAGCCACGGTGGGGGATGTGCATTACTTACGACCGTGAGGTTAGCATTTGCCAACGAAAATAAAGCCATCAATTTAAGAATGGTTGATTATATGTTTACTCCACTCAATGGTGAAATGCCTCGCATTGGTGATATACAACGTTTATCAAAAAGAGATCAGCCCTATAATAGAATAGTAACCTTATTGGGAGACCCTGCACTACGTTTAGCATATCCTAAATATAACGTACAAACAGTAGCCATTGAAAAAACTGGTACGTCCATTACTGCGGATACACTTTCGGCATTAAGTAAAATTACCATTAAAGGTAAAGTAACCGATGGCACAGGAAACACGCTTACCGGATTTAATGGCGTTGTATATACCACCATCTTCGATAAATCGACAGAAGTGAAAACATTGGTAAATGACAATACAGGAAAAGATCAAAGTGTATTGGATAGTTTTCCGCTAAGAAAAAATGTTTTGTATCGCGGCAAGGCAAGTGTTAAAAATGGAATCTTTACGAATAATTTTATTGTTCCTCGCGATATTTCCTACAAGTATGGTAGTGGGCGATTAAGTTTCTATGCAAATACTGATGTAGATGATGCCAATGGATATGATGAAAGTTTCACTATTGGAGGTGCTGCTGATAGTAGTTTGAATGATGCTGTTGGTCCTGACGTTCGACTTTATATGAACGATGAAAAATTTGTTTTTGGCGGATTAACAAATTCCACTCCTAGTATTTATGCTATTTTATTTGACTCCAGTGGAATTAATACCGTTGGTAATGGCATTGGTCATGATATTACAGCACAACTTGACAATGAGCCGCAAAAATTATATGTATTGAATGATTTTTACGAATCGAATTTGGATAGCTATCAGAAAGGTCAAGTGATTTATAAGTTATCAAAACTTAGTGAAGGACCTCATACTATAAAGTTTAAAGCATGGGACATTAACAATAATTCTACTGAAAGAACCACTGAATTTATTGTGAGTGCTTCTGCTCAATTAGCGTTAGAACATGTTTTAAATTACCCAAATCCTTTTACAACACATACAAGTTTTTTCTTCGAGCACAATGCAGCGTGTTCGGGAATGACCGTTCA
>JANXSD010000154.1 GCA_025352785.1 Bacteroidota bacterium | reverse complement strand
TAGGGACAGACCAAGATCACGTTCATTTTTTGGTACAATGGGTTCCTAAAACTAGTCCTACTGAAATAATAACTATGATAAAAAGTTTAACAGCGAAAGAGATATTTAAGAAGCATCCAGAAGTAAAAAAGATGTTGTGGGGAGGAGAGTTTTGGTCAGATGGATATTTTGAAAATACAGTAAGCAAATATGGCGGTGAACAAACAATATCAAAATATGTTAGTGAACAAGGAACGGAGAAGGAATATAGAATCTTACACAAAGAAAAACAGTTAAGGTTGTTTTAGAGAATCAAAAGGATACTCCGCTGCTCTGCGGCGCGGAGTTTCATTAGAAAAATAATTACTTAAAATGAAAATTTATCAAAATAATTCAATCGAAAAAAATCAAATGAATTTAAAATTACTCCTTAGATTTAGAATCAATAATGATGGTTACAGGTCCGTCATTCACAAGACTTATTTGCATATCAGCACCAAATTTACCAGTAACAATTTTCTTGTTTAATTCTTTTTCAAGTGTTAAAATAAATTGTTCGTATAAAGGAATTGCCTGTTCTGGTCGGGCAGCTGCGATGTAGGAAGGTCGATTACCTTTTTTTGTTGAGGCGTGTAAAGTAAATTGGCTAATCAACAAAATATCACCATCAATATCTTGAATAGATAAATTCATTACTTCCGCGTTGTCATTAAAAATACGAAGCTTAGTTGTTTTTCCACATAGCCAATTAATATCTTCAAGTGTATCTGAATGTTCGATACCTAATAAAATCATCATTCCTTTATCGATGCATCGATTTTCGTTTCCATCAATCAAAACGGACGCGTGAGATACTCGTTGAATAATTATTCTCACAATTTATTTTTTATTAGGAGATTGCTCATTTAAAAATATCTTCGTTATGCAACATACTTAAATAATTATAATATCTCATAGGATGAATGATTCCTTTCTCAACTGCATCTTTTATAGCGCAATGTTTTTCGTTTTCATGAAGGCAATTGTTGAACTGACATTGTTGCAATAGATTTCTCATTTCTACAAAATAATGACAGATTTCCGCAGGTTTAAAGTCGATATTTACAAACTCCCTGATGCCAGGAGTGTCAATAATAAATCCTCCTTGAGAAAGAGGATGCATCTCTGCAAAAGTGGTGGTATGTTTTCCTTTTTGATGTTGACGAGAAATATCACCTGTTCGTAAATTGAGTGATGGATCAAGTGCATTAATCAAACTTGATTTGCCTACTCCAGAATGTCCTGCAACTAAATTTATTTTATCCACTAACAGTGATCGGAGTGTTTCAATTCCATCACCCGTAATCGCAGAGACTTTGAGGCACTGGTATCCGAGTGGTTCGTAGATGGCAATATAATCAGTTTGTACTTCTGCCAAATCATCTGCAAACAAATCCGATTTATTAAAAATTAATGATACTGGAATGTGAAATGATTCTGCTGCGGCGATAAATCGATCAATAAATCCCGTTGACGTTTTCGGTAAGATAGGAGTTACTACTAACCATGCGCGATCAATATTAGCCGCAAGAATTTGTGTTTGTTTTGAAAGATTTACAGATTTTCGGATAATATAGTTTTTACGATCTTCAATTTCTTTTATCATCCCCGTTTCATCATCTTGAATAGCGATAATTACATGATCACCAACGGCAACAGGGCTCGTACTTTCGATTCCGTGTAAGCGCATTTGCCCGCGAATTCTGCAAGATACCAGATCACCATTTTCTGCTAAAACATCAAAACGGCTTCCCGTCGATTTTAAAACTAATCCTCTCATTCGCAACAAATATAATTGCTATTACTCGTTATATTTTGAATAGACCATTTATAAAGCTTTTTACCTTTATTTCTGAGCAACATTTAAAATCGTCAGTTCTTGATCGGTCTCAACGAACTAATTGTACATTTGCCCGAATATTATGTCGATAATCGTAGAAAATATCACGAAGCTTTACGGGAAGCAGAAAGCACTCGATCAAGTTTCTTTTACCGTTGAGCCTGGTCAAGTGGTTGGATTTTTAGGTCCTAATGGGGCTGGAAAATCAACAATGATGAAAATTATTTCATGTTTTATTCCGCAAACGGAGGGTCGAGTCACTGTTGATGGCTTTGATGTGAACGATCAACCTGTGGAGGTTCGACGAAATGTTGGCTATTTACCAGAGCATAATCCGCTCTATTTGGATATGTATGTAAAAGAGTTTCTCACGTTTGTTGGAAGTATTCAATTAGCTAAAGCAGATGTGCAAAAACGAGTAAAAGAAATGATTGATGTTACAGGGCTTGGCCCCGAGCAGAATAAGAAGATTGGAGCGCTTTCGAAAGGCTATCGACAACGAGTGGGTTTAGCACAATCCATGATTCATAATCCTTGCGTATTGATTTTAGACGAGCCTACAACAGGTTTGGATCCCAATCAGTTAGTAGAAATACGGCAATTGATTAGGACGTTAGGAAAGGAGAAAACAGTAATTCTCTCGACGCATATTATGCAAGAAGTGGAAGCGATATGTGATAGAGTAGTCATCATTAATAAGGGGAAAATTGTTGCTGATGATACCACACAACTCTTGCAACAACAAGCTTCGGATCAAGGAGTAATCGTAGTGGAATTTGATAAAATTGTTCAAGAGGGATTATTGAAAAAGGTAAATGGACTTGTTTCTGCAGAGATGATCCGTACGAATACTTGGAAAATCAAGGGTCGAAAGGGAACGGATATCCGACAAGAAATATTTCGTTTCGCTGCTGAAACGGGATTGTCGGTGCTCACATTACAAAAGGAAGAAAGTAATATAGAGTCGGTATTTCATCAGCTTACTAGAGAAAAATAATTTATCACTCACAATAATTGGCTTTTTCTATCTTTGCCTTAGTTTTAAAATCAAAACCTATCTAGGTTTACATCGTATAAAAAACCCAAACTCGAAAAAATGTCATACTTATTTACCTCAGAATCTGTATCGGAAGGGCATCCTGATAAAGTGGCTGATCAAATTTCAGATGCACTCATAGATTATTTCTTGGCTTATGATCCTTCCTCTAAAGTAGCGTGCGAAACACTTGTTACCACTGGTCAGGTTGTGCTTGCTGGAGAAGTCAAATCATCAGCCTATTTAGATGTTCAAGATATCGCTCGTGAAGTGATTCGTGATATTGGATACACAAAAAGCGAATACATGTTTGAAGCAAATTCATGCGGTATTCTTTCTGCTATTCATGAGCAATCACCAGATATTAATCAAGGTGTTGAGCGTAAAAAACCAGAAGAGCAAGGTGCAGGTGATCAAGGAATGATGTTCGGTTATGCTTGTCGCGAGACAGATAACTATATGCCATTACCTTTAGAGTTAGCGCATTTATTATTGCGTGAACTTGCAGTGATTCGTCGTGAGAATAAAGTGATGAAATATTTACGTCCTGATGCAAAAAGTCAAGTGACAATTGAATATAGTGATGATCACCAACCAATAAAAGTTGATACAATTGTTATCTCTACACAGCATGATGATTTTGCTGCAGAGAAAAAAATGTTGGAACAAATTAAGTCCGATGTGAAAACAATTTTGATTCCACGCATTTTGAAAAAATTACCAAAGCGTGTTCAGAATTTGTTTAATGATAAAATTGATTATCACGTAAATCCTACAGGTAAATTTGTAATTGGTGGACCACATGGTGACACTGGTTTAACAGGACGTAAAATTATTGTTGATACGTATGGTGGAAGAGGTGCTCACGGTGGTGGTGCATTCTCTGGTAAAGATCCTTCGAAAGTTGATCGTTCGGCTGCGTATGCTGCTCGTCATATTGCAAAGCATTTAGTTGCTGCAGAAATTTGCGATGAAGCATTGGTACAAGTTGCGTATGCGATTGGTGTTGCTAAGCCAGTTGGTTTATATGTGAACACGTATGGTACTGCAAAAGTATCGATGACAGATGGTCAGATTGCAAATGTGATTGCGAAGATGAAAGAGTTCGATATGCGACCTTATTTTATTGAGCAACGTTTCAAATTACGTACACCAATTTATCGCGAGACAGCTGCTTATGGACATATGGGACGTGAGCCGAAAGAAGTGGTGAAAGTGTTTAACAAAGGCAAGAAGAACGAGAAAAAAATCAAAGTAAAATTATTCCCTTGGGAAGAATTAAATGCGGTGAATGCAATTCGTTCAGCATTTAAAATGATGAATGGTGCTGCTAGTGGAAAAGTAAAAACTATCAAATCGCCTAAGTCGGTGATGGCATAATTGGATATATAAATTTTGTAC
>JANXSD010000004.1 GCA_025352785.1 Bacteroidota bacterium | reverse complement strand
ATACCAATTGCAAATATATTTTAGTCCAAAGATGCGATGTAATTTTTTTATCAAGACGATTTAAAAAATCGTTGCATAGCCTTTGCCTACGGAACTATTTTTTTAAGAAGTATTGATGAAAAAGGACAAGTAGATTGGACTAAAATATATTGGCTGTTGGTATTATTACATCTGCTATTCGACATAAGCGCAAATATTGACTATAAACTCACATTATCTGTTGTTTACCACTTACAAAAAGAAGTTGTGAACTATTGTAACCCTATGATTGACCATCCATAAAAAGATTTAGAATTGATTTTATGAAACGTTTATTTGAACGATTATCAAGGATTTCTCTTTACCGTCAGATCCCTGAAGATGAAGTAGTATCCATGCAACAGTTTGTCCTTTTTAGGATTTTCTCTTATGCAGGAATATTGGTTTGTTTAGGTGTATTTTTTAAGATGGCCCTAACAATAAAAAATGTTGGGATTACTCCTTCCTACATTTTAATATTAGCGTTAGTGATGGTAATTAATTTTTTCTCCGTTAATAAGGTAGAAAACTTGAGAAGATCGTACATCATAATGCTTATCTCGGCATTCCTCTTATTACATTTATTATCCTATAGCTGCGGCGGAATTAGAACAGGCTGAACATTGTATTTCTCTACCATAATTCTTTACGCATTTATGCTTCTAGGAAGGAAAGGTGGCTTATGGTTTAGTGCTGCTACTATAATTCATGTTATCTATTTGTTCTTGATAAGTAAATATAGCAATTGGACTACGTTTAGTTTATTTAAGGAGAATATTGAATTGATAAATGAGGATTTTTTAATCAACGCAATTTTAACAACATTCTTAATAGCATCACAGGGAAATTATTTACAAAGTAGAAAAAATGTTGTTATCGAACGTCTAGAAAAATCAAAAAAATATTAGAAAAAAATTATATTTTAGTAGAAGAAAAAAATAATTTACTAAATGATTATGCGAATTCGCTAGAAAAAAAGAATACGGAATTAGAAAAGTTTGCATCGATAGCTTCGCATGACTTAAAAGCACCATTAAGAGGAATTGGTAATCTTACTGGAATAATAGAAGAAGTGTACACTTATTTAATGAAGAGGTAAATAATAATTTTAGTATCATTATAAGTAGAGTGGAGAGAATGGAGCTTTTACTTAATGCGTTACTTGAGTATTCTCAAGTTGAACGTAGTAAAGAAAATTTTCAATTCGTAAATATTTTTAACTTATTGAATGTTATTTTATCTCGTTACGCAAATGATATTTCTATTAATGTTGAATTCGATAAAAATTTATCAAAGGTTGTTGCTTCCCCTAAAAAACTTCAAATTATTTTCGAAAATCTTATAGAAAATGCAATTCGTTTTAATGATAAAGAGGTTATAAATATTAAAATAACTTCGGAAGAAACGGATGACTATTGGCTCTTCTCTGTTAAAGATAATGGTCCGGGTATTGATATGCGTTATCATGAAAAAGTTTTTGTAATTTTTCAGACTTTAAATCGTCGTGATGATGTGGAGTCTATTGGTGTTGGTTTATCAATTGCTAAAAAAATTGTAGAAGACTTTGGCGGTCGTATATGGGTAGAATCAGAAATTAATAATGGCGCCGATTTTAGATTTACACTAAATAAACATTCCATAAAACGTAAATTAGCATTACCCCTATATACTAAATCTGATACTCCACAAATTTCTGCGAAAGAAAAATTTTATAGTAGCGCTACTTGACTGTTTATTTTTATTTCATGGTTTAACAGTTGATTGGGTTGTTGAATGTCGACCTAAAACGGATAATGATTTTAACGCTAATAGTAGACTTAATAAACAGAAAATTGCTCCCATTAAAAACGGTGCTCCTGGAAAATAAAATGGCGCTCTTGATGCCGTGAAGTAAGCAAATAAATTCGTCATTAGAAGTGGCCCAATAATCGAAGTGATGCTTATTAAACTTGTTAATCCTCCTTGCAATTCACCTTGCTCATTCGCAGGTACTTGATTAGAAATAATACTCTGCAATGAAGGCCCTGCAATTCCCCCTAAGCAATAAGGTATCAAGAATACAAACATCATCCAACCTTGCGATGCAAATGCGAATAATAATAACCCAATAACATACAATACCAATCCAAAATATACCGATCGCTTCGGACCTAATTTTGGATTAATCACACGTATTAACCCACCCTGTACAATTCCCACTAATAATCCCACTGCACCCAAGGAGTAACCAACCATTTTTTCGTCCCATCGAAATTTTAGCATGGTGTAATAAGTCCATGTACTTTGTACGGAATGAGCCGCAAGGTATACGCAAACAAAAGAGCCCATCAATCCTGCTACCAAGGGATATTTATTTAATTGCATCAATGATCCTGTAGGACTAGCTCTCTTCCATTCGAATATCCGTCTGTTTTCAGGCTTCAATGATTCAGGTAAAATAAAATATCCGTAAAGCCAATTTAACAATGCCAATACTGCAGCTGCATAAAAAGGAATTCGTGCTCCATACTGTCCTAATAATCCTCCTATCACCGGACCAATTATAAATCCTACACCAAATGCAGCACCTACCAATCCAAAATTTTGTGCACGTTTTTCAGGGGTGCTTACATCCGCAATATATGCTTGTGCTGTTGTAAAACTTGCTCCCGTAATTCCAGCTATTATTCGACCAACAAATAACCAACCAATTGTTGGTGCAACAGCAAGAAATAAATAATCGATTCCGAATCCAAATAACGACGCTAATAAAACAGGTCTTCTACCATAGCGATCGCTTAAATTTCCGAGTATTGGTGCAAACAAAAATTGTGTAACAGAATAAGCAAACATTAACCAACCGCCATATCGAGATGCATCACTTAATGATCCGCCAATTAGTTCGCTAATAAGCTTTGGCATAACAGGAATGATAATGCCAAATCCTGTAACATCTATGAGCAATGTGATAAAAATAAAACCTAATGCGGCGTCTCGTTTCTTTACCATTATAAATTAATTGGAGATACAATAATAATTTAAAATTTCGAAGGTTTCAATTTCCTTTTCATCATCAATTACTAAAGATCTTTCCATTTCCTTGGATTATTAACGATGTATTTCTGAATTCGAATAAAGGATTCCTAAGAACGAATAATATGATCATGAAATAAAGATTGCCATTTAAAATCTGCATGTATCTTATGAATCTCAAAAGTGCCTCTTCCTTTATACCACCTAATAACCCTTAAAATATTTTTATGGAACATTGGGTTTTTATCTTTCCCAAAACCACCTTTGGGGCTACCCAGTGGAGAGGCGATGATGGGTTGATGATGTGGAGGGGCGATGATGGGTTGATGATGTGGAGATGCGATTAATCGCATCTCCACATCATCAACAGGACCAATATCAATTTTAGATTTATCAATAATCAATATCCCATGCACATGATTGGGCATCACAACAAAATTGGCCAATTCAATAAATAAAAATTGGTTTGGAATCTCTTTCCAAAATCTTTCTGCCAACTTTCCAATTTAATTGCATTTCATGATTAACAATGTCTCCAAAAAAATGTTCTCGCTCATTAGTACAGATAGTGATAAAATAGGATCCATTATTTTCATAGTCCCAAGATTGTACTCGAAACGATGTAGTACGGTATTTATTTAAATATTTTATAGGCATTATACTGTTTTTAAAAATGAGGTTAACAAAATTATAAAGGCCAAAAGATTAGCGAAGGCCTATTGGTAAAAATAGAAAATATTATTTTATTGAATTGGTATAGATATTAATTTTAAAAACTGATTTGAGAT
>JANXSD010000123.1 GCA_025352785.1 Bacteroidota bacterium | reverse complement strand
GAAGCAGAGAAAAATGATTTAGTTGAATACCTAAAATCTTTGTAATAAAATAAATTGCACACTAAAATAATAGTTGCAAAATATCCCCAAAATTAAAACCAAATATACATAAAAGAAGCCCTGCAAAATTCGCAGTGGCTTCTTTTATGTATAGAACAACTTATGGATAACGGATATTCGCTGCCAAACTTTCCAACCTTGAACGCATACCATTACATATAAATTTTAGTAAGAGTTTGAAATTAAAACAAAGACGATTTTAGATTTTTAATCCAGTGATGATGAAATGGTTTTTACATAAATTAAGATGCTCTACAAAAGGACCTATAAACCGAATTGATATCATCGAAAGAATAGAGTGTAATCTAAAACCGATCTTACGTAGCCATGAAATCCATAGTAATTAATTTACTAAAAAAACGAATTTCTAACGGAATTAATCTATTCCTCGGGTATTACTTTTAAATAAAATATGAATTATGGAGTTATTTCGTGTGTCATGGAAGCACATAAGACCAATAAGAAAATCTAGGTTGACAAAGTTGGATAATGTAACCTATTTTACTCATTAAAGAGGAAATACAAATGCACAACTAAAGGTTTGACAATTAGGTGAACAACATCAATTTCGTAAAGTTTAAATTCTTTTCTAAAATTTATTTTTTAAGGACTAACTCACTTTTGCAAATTGCAAATCTATTATTTCTAATGTCTGTTATTAGTACTTCTAACTTGTCAGCGCTGTTAAGATCGTTTTGAGAAACTAGAAGTAGTTGTTGAACATTATTTTTAAAATCAGATTCTAATTTATAATGACTGGTGGATGATAATTCCTGAGTATTATTTTTATAAAAATTAATTTGATATTCTAAGTTGGTCGTTGAAACACGATCTCCATCAGCAATTAAATTAACACGAATAAATTTTAATGCGTTTGTGTAATTTACTAGTTTGTCGTCAATTTTTAATTGAAAAGAATGTGCAGGTGATATGCTATCTAAACTAACGTTTATTAGTGAAGAATACAATTCATTTTTGAAATTAAAATACTGTTTGTTAAGTGTATTTTGATCCAAAATAATTTCCGTCCATTTTATCCAACTTGTGGAGCCTAGTGGAGTGCCCTGTGCTTTAATTCTGTTTATATGCGTTTCTTGCATGGCGATACTCACACACGAATCAGCACCTTTTAACGATGAAAATAATGTTGATTCAATGGAGGTACACCAACCAGTATTTGCAAAGGGAACTTGCTCCACGTTTTCATCTTTAGCTATTACCTTTTGTAATCCTAATGATCTACTGGAAGAACATATACTTTCAAGTTGTTGAATACGTAGTGTAAAGGGAATCGCAGATTTTGTTAAATTATTGATATGAATGACGGCAAGTAACAAACAAAGTGATAAGCTTGCAAATAAGAACACTCTTCCTTTCAACTTCTGTAAACCATAAGTAAATGGAATAACAACTAAACTGGTTAGTGGGAGTAACATGCGCTCCGAATAATTGGTGACTACTTCGAAATGATGTGTACATAAAATTATCATTAAAAAGATAAAAATACTACTCAAATAAACGATGACTACTTTCTTTTCTTTCCAAAGGATTATTAGTGTAAGAATGAATAAAATCACGAGCGCTTTTAAGTCGAGAATGAACATCCACAAAAACAAGAAAAGGTAATCGGGGTCGGTGAGGTTTTTAAATTGTCCATAATCATTAAAGACAACAGGATAAAATGTTTTTTGTTGATCATATTTATCAAGCATTGCAAATTTTAAAATACATATAATGATAAAGCTAAGCCAAATATAGAATGTAGTTTTAGAGCCCCGTTGTTCTAAAGACCAATAGGTAATTAAAACTGCTATTGGATAAAATAATAAGGGGTGTGAAAAAACCAGTATCATTAACAAAAAAGTAATTACTATTTTTTTAAAGCGGAAATCTCTATAAAGTACGGTGTTAAAAATTGGAAGCAATGCCAGTCCTTGTAAAAGTTCGGTAACGGGACAAAAGAAAGAAAACGTTACAGCGACACACAATGTGAGAATAATGGCTAACCCGCAATAAATATCTTTTAAATAATAAATTGCCAATAAAAACAAAGCATAATAATAGAGGATATCGCCAAAACTATAAAGCATTAATAAATGAACCATTGAACTATTTAAATGAATTCCGATTAGGGGGAGTATTTGAGAAACAACAGCTATTGGTCGCAAGTGCGCAATAAAAAATGATTTCGTATTTATTAACTCAAACAGGTAATGTGCAGTATCAAACGATTGACGTTCTTTAAAAAAAATCAACGCTAGCGAAAACAACGCTGCAAAAAAGAAGTGTCCGAGTAGTACTATTGCATGTTTGAAATTAGACATATAACAAAGTAAATATAAATTATAATAGGAGCATAAAAAAGGGGGCAAAGCCCTCATAGAATTCAATCTGTTATTAATTATGCTAAATTATTGTTAATTTAATTTGTCGTGTTCCGCTGTTATTTCGAAGTTGTAAAAAATAAATTCCTTTCTGTAAATTGTGAAGATCTATTAATTGTTTTTCATTTGTTAACTGTGAATTTTTTTGTTGCCAAATAGTTCTTCCAGATACATCCATTACAGTGATGGATAAATTATGTGTATCCACATTTTTTAATTCCAGATTAAAAATACCCGTAGATGGATTTGGGAACAACGATACTGACCCATTTAAATTAGTTGTAGGAGTAAGTCCAACAGTATTTCGTATGCTGATATCATCAAGCGATAAGTCGCCTTCATAACCAATTCCGGTTATACCTCTAAAACGAATATTGATAGTTTTACTTACGTAATTTGATAATAATAAATTTCCCTCCAGCCATTGGTTTCCTTGATCGCCAGAAATTGGACTGATAACATCATTTGTCCAAGTTCCATCGGCAAATACATCTACATGCAACTCACCCATATTAGTCCCATACATGTGATACCAAAAAGATAAATTTGGATTGACAACATTTGTTAAGTCAATACAAGGACTTGTTAAAATCGCTAATTGTTGATCACATCCACCAGACGCTTCCAAATAAATATAATTTCCTGTTATAGTACCCAACGTATGATCTACATCGGGGCCAGTATTTACTGAAGGAGTAGAACCCTCGTTGGTGCGAAAATCGATATTATCTTCTGTTCCATTTTCCGCATTCTTCCATCCATCATTTAAACCACAAATAGTAACACCACAATCGGTAGTGGTATTACATAAATTAAAAGTTTCGAAATCTTCCATTAAAGGGATGGTAGAAAGTGTTCCGTTAACAACAGTAATATTTGTGGTAAGGGTATCATTGAAACTATTAAGATCGCCTGAATAAGTAGCCCATGTTTTAATGGTGTGTAATCCCGCAGTTGTTATATTTATTGGAACTGAGAATATCCAATTCGAAGTTAAGTTGGGTGCAATGGATACAGGAATAATATCAGTAACAATAAAATTTCCATCCAATTGTAAACTAACTGGAATATTATTAATAGCAGTTTGTCCTGAATTTTTCACCACCATGTTAACTAACAACGTACTATTGATTTGACAATCTAGTAAAGTTCCTGGACCAGGAATGATGGAATTAATTTGAACATCTAATGCTAAGGGGCAATTAAAAACACCAGCTACTTTTTGTATCGCTAAAGCGCGACGTCCATTTGAACCGTTTGATGCTTTTGCACTCACACTAAACCAATAATCTTGAATTGGATTTGTATTGTAAAGTATGATGGAATTGGTAATTGGATTTGCAATTGGATCCATGTATTTTGTTCCCAAACTATATACGGTATATCCTGTGGAACCAATAACAGGATCCCATGCGAGTCTAATGGAATCAGGACAAGCCCAATCAACCACAATATTTTGTGGAAGATTCATTATTGTAAAAGTTGTATCACTTACATCCATAAAACTACCTCGACTTACACGCACCAATGCCTCCCCTGTTAATGTATTGGGAACGGTCCACTCATATTGAAGTGTTTGATCATTTACAGCAGCAATAGTATTCCATGAGCCGCCATTGTCAGCAGAAAATTCAAGTGTAAAATTTCCTAATCCTTTTACTGCATCCCAACGAATCACTTCTGTTTCATTCGGTACAAAACCTTCACCGCCTTGAGGATAAGTTAACGTAATATCACTTGTTCGAAATTCATAAACGACATAATAGTCTTGCGGACCAAGCGGAAT
>JANXSD010000118.1 GCA_025352785.1 Bacteroidota bacterium | reverse complement strand
CGCATGGAATCCCCATCAAAAGTTCCTGCAACATGATACCAAGTATTTAATGTAAGCGCATTTATAGGACTAACTAAATCTTGCCAACTCAGCAAGGTGCCCACCGAATCAACACCAGCCAAATTAAAAGTCAATTGCCCCGTTCCCCCTGCACGTAATACATATCCTTGCTCTCCAGTGCTCCAGCCATGTTTACAAAAAATGGTTCCTTGATAAGGATTAATAGCCCATGCCGTTGCATAAATCCATGCTTCAACGGTGATAGAATCTGTAATTTGCAAGTTGTTATCAGTCGTGAACGACACATAATTACTTGAGCCGTTAAAGGATAAGGAATTGGTATTGGGAACGCAGTTTTGGCTGAATCCCTTGATAGTGAATAGCAATAAAATTAAAAGTAAGTTTCTTTTCATGATTTTTTGGATGTATGCTGTAAAGATGGGATTAAATTTAAAAAAATCCATTTCTAAATTGCAACATTTTGTAAAATTCATACGGAAATAGTAAAAGCTTTTAATGATAGTTTTACTGCTATCAAACTTTAAACAAAAAAATACAACCCTAAAATTGCAACAATAAAATAAGGAACCAAAGTAGCGGCCCCTGAATAATCCTTCGTAAAACGTTGACCGAAGATAAGCATCAAAACGGTTGCACAAGAAGCTGCAGTTCCATAAATAGCCAAGGTACTATCGTTAGTAAACAACAATTGAATCACTCCTGCGGTTGCAACAATACCACTTAAAATTTCAGCAAAGGTGAGTACTATAAAAATTGGACTTATGAAGCCATGCAAAAAATTTCGTGCAAACTTCTGACGAACCCACGCTAATTCCTTTTTAAAATTGAAAAGCTTATCAAATCCTGATTGCAAAAAAACAATTGCAAGAAAAAATACAGCAAACAAACCTGGCCAATGATGAACTTGCATATTTTAAATTTTTATGCAAGTATACGAATATTGTGAATTACTGTTTCGATTTGTAAATTTTTCAAAGAAACTCTATAATAATAATAGCGCATTTTTAAAAAATGCGCTATCAATTATACAAATTCATAATGTGCAAATATTTTTTTTAAAATATCACTTTGTTACTATCACCTTCTTAACATATCTCTTACCTTTCATAGTTTCACAATTAAATAAATAAACGCCAGCTTGTAGTTTGCTAATTTGAATCGCATTACTTGATGGTGAATTTACTTCTAATACTTTTTCGCCAAGCATATTTGATAAGATAATATTTTTTATTTTTTCGTTACCAGTTAATTCGTAATTTAGAATATCATTTGCTGGGTTGGGCCAAATGGAAAGTGTAATTTGTTTTTGAGTAATTTCAGTTATACTCGTTAAATTGGCTGTTGTAGTATCTGCAAAACAGACAAACCAAGTATCTGCATTCCCTCGTGAAGCTTCTGTTTTATCACCGCCAATTCCACTATTATTTGAGCCTACAACACTACTATATACTGATCCGCCGACGATGTAAATGCCAGTATCTATTTCTGCAAGAGATTCAACGTAATTACGACCTAAACATCCAAATCGTTTATCCCATTGTTTTATACCATTTTGATCAATTTTTATTACCCAATAATCAAGAAAAGAAGATCTAGCAGATTCAGTTACATCTCCACAGGCTGGTCCCTTAATACTTGTTGCCAAAAGAAAACCATCATCACTTGTAGAAATAGCTAAGTGATTCGTAGTTCTTTTGCCATATGAATTAGTGTTTTTAATAGTTGTTCCAGTACATGAACCAAATCGCTTATCCCACAATTTTGTTCCCGCACTATCAATTTTCACAACCCATAATGAAGTATCATTTATAGTTGTTTGACTAATATCAAAACCTTGTGGTGACGATGTTGCTCCATACAATAAATAACCACCATCATTCGTAGAAATAACATCAGTTAAATCATCAATGGAATTTCCACCAAGGTTCGTTTGCCATTGTATATTTCCTAAAGTGTCCGTTGATACTAAACCATAATCGGTTAAGCCATGAGAGCCCATCGTTTTATTACAGACCAAAACAGAATCTGATGAGCCACCCATAATTAAATTGTTTGATTTGTTTTTAAATAATGAATTGCCAATACCGTTATGAAAAAAAAATGACCATTTAAAAGCTTTGTTACGAGTATCAATTTTAAATACAACAGAGTTAGGGTCAACAAATGGGCCCTGATAACAAGCTGGAATAAAAAAATTACCGTACTGTGGTTGAGCACCTATACTTGCAATACCGCATGAAATATAAATATTGTCATCGTTGAGTATCATATCGTGAAAATAAAATCCCATATTCTGTGCAAAATATCTTTTGTTCCATAATTTATTACCGAGTGAATCAATATTTAAAATCCAAATTCCCGCACCTCCCGCCCAGCCTGGATAAATATAAGGATCAGTAAGGTCGCCCGACGAATCTACTGGATTAATATTACAACCAAGCATAAATGAATTTGCACTTTGTTGCACTAATCCAAATACAGTAGTATGAATAGTCCCGCCTAAAAATCCCCCATAGGTTTGATCCCATAATTTATGACCGTATTTATCTAAAGTAAATATCCATGTACCTACACATCCATTACTACAATATAAAGTATCTTTTCTACTTGCTGTTTTATCAAACCCAGCATCAGATGAACTTATACATGCCACCATAATTTTTTTTGATGGTGTTATGATCATATTTGCAATATTTGCATCGAATGCATTTCCACCTATTGTTTTATCCCAAAGTTTTACGATAGGTTGTGCAACAACAACGCATGGTAATAAGCATGCTGCTAATAGCAGCATGCTTAATTTATAAATTCTTATCATCGAAATTATTTTTTTA
>JANXSD010000111.1 GCA_025352785.1 Bacteroidota bacterium | reverse complement strand
GCAAACTTAATTAGATTAAAAGATATTGATGGGGCACAAGCATTTGCTGTAACAGTAGAGCCCGCAGGTGGGCTACCCTCCCCTACAATGGAAACCCTTTGTTTGATTGGAAATATTTAAAAAGAATTACAATCAGTATTTTTAGGTTCAAGTTAAAAGTGCAATTTTTTTCTGAAGATTATATTAATAGTTTTATAATTATAAGTAATAGAAAGTAGTTTCAATAACCATATATATTTAGAAAATATATCCCAATAATAATTTTACTGCTAAAGGTGTTCCGGGAGTAAAGTGTAATTCATCTACCGATTGCGCTTCGAAAGGTAGTCGGGATTCGGTGTCGAATTGTGCTTCATTCCATTTTGTATTGAGCAAATTTTCAATTATTACTCCAATCTTATAATGTTTCGTTTTATAGTTAGCTGTTAAATCAAGTACCGTATACTTTCGTGCTTTTACAGTGTTTGATTCATTAGCTGGTCGTTCGGCCAAGTATCGGTAACGAATTCCTGCTTCAAATCCATTTGAAAACTTTGCAGTTAATCCACCTACAGAAGTAAGAATGGGAGCTAATGGAATATGATAATCATTTTCTAATTGCGTTCCATAAAGCTTATTGATAAATACGTTCTTCGCAACATTTACATCTACATCCGCATAGAGCCATGAAGAAAATTGTTGTCGTGCACTAAAATCAATTCCAGTTCTTCTGCTTGGTCCTTTTATTTCTGTTGTACCATCATCACCCACATAAACTAATTCATTTTCTAAATCCATCCACCAAATTGAAGTTGAAAAAACAAATCGATTCCCAAGATGAAATAAAGTTCCAATTTCAGCTCCATCAGCACGAGGTAAATTGTGCACATTTGATTGTTGTACTACACTTCGCGCATCATTAGAATGAAAGCCACTTCCAGCATTCAGAAAAAATTGCAAACGGTCAGAAGGAGAATAAATGAAATTTAATTTAGGACTTAATAGTGTTTGGTAATTATAACCTGAATAATTAGCATGTGTAGAATCAGTAGGCAATTGATCTTCTACATCAAAAATAAAATAGTCGTACCTACCTCCTACTTCTGTGCGAAAATGATCACTGAATCGAAATAATTCATTAGCATAGATTCCTGATGAGCGTTCATGAATTAAAGCATTTGCTTTTTCATCCAAACGAATTCTTTTTGAAGCATGCCAAAGTTCATTTTCAATTTCATCAGCACGATAGGAATAACCTAATGTAAATTTATTATTCATCTTTCCTAGTTTATGAGAGATGCTATAATGCGAATTTAATCCACGTATTGTTCTATTGTCATCTTGTTCAATTTCATCTCCATTTATGGAATCATTGAGAAAAAAAGTGAAGTTTGAAAATAATTTAAACCGATAATTTGAACTATAAATTTGCGTTTCAAATTCAGATGCTTCCACTTGCATGTGATAAGTCAAGCTAATATTATTACGTTGTGTTGTTCCACCTTCAGAATTATCAATACTACCAAACCTTGAAATTAAACCTGCATTCACAGCGCGTTCTGGAACCTGCCCAGAAGCATCCCAAGAGGAACCAAAACTGCTAACAGAAAAATGTACGTGACTATGTTCTGTTACAGCGATGGAAGTTTTAGCGAAAAGACTTATTCTATTAAAGTGCTGGGAGTTTTCAAAGTATCCTCTATTATTTACGACATCTGCTGCAATGTATGAAGTAATATTTGAACCCATTTCGGGTAATTTAAGAAGTGCTAATCCACGTTTCGAAGAGACTCCTTTAATACCAGCGACTGCACCAGATTCAAGTTGAATAAGATTATTATCGATAGAATCCAAGGTGTTAAATTGAACTGCAGCACCTGTTGCAAAATCTCCAAACTTAGGTGAGTAAGGACCTTTAAAAACATCCATTCCTTTCACAACTTCGGGAATTAAGAAATGTAAATCTTCATAACCTTGTCCATGACCATGACTAGGCATGTTAACGGGCATTCCATCCATATATGTTGCTACGTCTGTACCGTGATCGCAATCGAAGCCACGAATAAAAATTTGTTCAGCTTTTCCCCCTCCTGCATGTTGCGCAATAAATAACCCTGGAACTAATCGCAACATATCTTGTGCTGAATTTTTAGGACGATTTTCAAAATCAATTTTACTTATATAAGTTGATGATGCTGCAGTTACTGGCTTATCCGAAAAAACTTCAACCGTTGCAAGTTTTGTTGACTTTGATTCTAAATCAATGGAAATATTTTTGATTTCGTTATCCGTTATTGTAACATTAATCAACTGACTTTTATAACCAATTTTATTGATTTCAATAGTGTACATTCCAGAATGAAGCGAAGAGAATGTGAATTTCCCATCTTCATTTGTTAACGTCTGCATCTTTTGAAAATCGATTGTAATAGTTGCAGCTTGCAAAGTTTTTGCGGTTGTTTTATCATTTACAATACCATTGATTGTTGCTGATTGTGAATATAAATTTGAATAAAAAAGGAAAGAGAGGATTATGGATAAGTAGCTTTTCTTCATAAATTAGATATATATAAATAGGGAATTACAATCCATAAATAGTTTGAGCTATTTATAGAAATTTTTAAAATGAAAATTATTTGGGAAACTAAGCCACTTTTGGAGGCTGAAAAATTGTCTTTGTTGTTCCAGTTAAAACATTTACATCCCTATAAATACCATGCGGAACAATTATTACGTTACTTGAATAAAATTTTTGAGTGCTAACAAGAATCGCATTAATTTGAGAAAGGAGATTGTGGTCATCACTACTCTTATCTTTTCTTTGTGATTCTTCACTATTATTTTGAATTCCATTGCAATGATTAAAACAGTCAAGTGCAAGAGAATTTTTCAACTGACAATCTTTTGAATGAATATATTTATGAATGTGTTTATCTCTTAAAACTTTAAATACAGTGAATCCGGCACAGCACTGAAAAATCAGTACATAAATAACTAAAATTTGCAGAAAATTCAATGTTGCTTTCATATTTTAATTTAGCTTATAAAAAACAATCTTTCTATAGTCCAAAAACCTGCAATTAAAGCAATTCCAATTGATAATGGATAAACAACTCTCTGACGATACCAAATTTTTTCACTAAACAGTTTTCCTATTAAAAAATATGCAGCAACTAAAATTGTAATTTGACCTAATTCTACACCAACATTAAATGCAATAAGTGAGGTATAAAAAGCATCACGCGGCAATCCAATATCATTTAATGCAGTTGCAAATCCCATCCCATGTATAAGTCCAAACCCGAATATTACCAAGTATCTTGTTGCTTTCATTTCCGTAGTAAACAAATTTTCTATCGCTATAAATACAATTGATAAAGCAATTATAGGCTCTATGATATTTGAATTCGGTTGTATTGTTCCATTCGCACTAAGTATTAATGTGACAGTATGTGCAATGGTAAAGCAAGATGCTTGTGCGATAACAGATTTTAATTTCGGATTAAGAAGAAACAATCCAAATACGAATAAGATATGATCAAATCCATTAGGAAGAATATGTTGAAATCCTAGCCAAGTATAATATCCAAAAACATCAGATGTTGGTCGGTCTTCAAATTGATAATTGATAGTGTGACCAAACGTTGGAATACAGAACAACAAAATAGCGAATAGTAGAAACGCTTTCTTATTATTTTCAATTTTATTTATTCGTAGCATAAACGAGAGCTGTATTAGGTTTTACTAATGATGCAAGTTCATGATTGAGATTTGGATTTACTTTAAATGCACGATTGATATACTGCTGAGCAACTAAAGGATGATTATTTTTTTGAAAAATTACGCCTGCTTTGCATAATAATTCAGCATTCGAAGATTTCGTTTTTAGTGCATTTAAAATAAAGTACTGAGCTTCTTTAGTCATGCCTTTGCCATAACAAGCCCATGCTAAAGTTTCATTTACATCAATATTATTTGGACGTCGTTCATATTCAATTTTTGCACTAGTGTATGCTTTATCATATTGTTTCATTGATAAAAACACATTCGCAAGTTCACGGTCGATGTTGTGTCCAATTCCTGTTTCTTCGTCAGTTGGATGCTGATGCTTAATTAACATTTCCAAAGATTTATCAAAGGATTTTTGTGCTAATTCATTTTGACCTAACAATTGATATATTTCTCCACTATGTTGAACGTAGCTATAATCTTGCAAAAGTTTTTCAGCTTTAGAATAATACATTAATGCTTCTTTATAATTTCTTTTTCCTTTTTCTAGACTTCCTAAACCTGCCAATGCAGGAGCATAATTTGGTCGTTCCGTTAAGGCAGTATTATAATTTACTTCGGCAGTTTTAGTGTCGCCTGTAATTTCATATAGTCGACCCAAATAAACTCGAGTCCATTCGGTTTGCTCAAGTCCAGGATAACCTGCACTTAATGCTAATTTCATTGCTTCAATAGCGCCAGGATAATCGCCGTAAATTTCTCTTAAGTAAGAAACGCGAGAATAGGAGCGAATATCTGGTCGAATGCTCACCATTTTATCCGCTGCATTAACGGCTTTATTGTATTGGCCTAGTTCCACATGAGAATCACAAAGCACACCATATATATATGCATTGTAAGGATTTATTTTAATAGCTTTTTCACATATTGCAAGTGCATCTTTAAATTGATGTGCAGAAGCTTCTAATGTTGCAAGACAACAAAGGGCTTCAAAATTTTCTGAATCCTTTTTTAAAATAGTATGAATAAGTTTGAATGCCATAGCGTCGTAATAATTATGATCGCCGGTAACTCTTCCTTCCTGAATATAAGCTTGTGCTAATTTTAATTTAACTTGGTTGTTATCGGGGTTTCTTTGAATTTCATCTTCCAATGTTTCAATCGCCTTCTTTGTATTTAGCCATTCGCTGGAATTCGAAATTCCATCTACCCTATCATGTAATTTATAAGCAGGGGTACTATCTTTTCTAGTTAAAACGATCGTAACAATTAGTCCTGAAAACGCAATAAGTAGTAGTAGGTATTTTTTCATTATCTAATTTTTTAAAACCGTTATTGCAGTTATAAAAAGAATCTAACTGCAATAACGGTTGTTTATATTTTAATTTTTAACGCAACTAATTTTAAATGATTGCATTATTTGATTGTTGGAATATATCGAAGCTATGTAAATACCTGTTGCAAGATTTGCAGCATTGTAATTTACTTCATAGATTCCTTCTGACTTACGTTCATTAACAATGTTAGAAACAATTTTTCCAGTTAAATCCATTATTGAAATTCTAATTGTTGATGGTGTATTAACAACATATTTGAATTTGGTGCTATTACTAAATGGGTTTGGATAATTCTGCGCAAGCGTAGCACCAGGAGCTCCTATTCCTAAACCATATTCTTTCACGCCTGTTGTAGTTTGACTTCCACCACAATTTCCAAATCCACTTTTTGGTAAAGCTACATAAGGAAAGATTGCTTGGAATCCATCATCATTACTTTCTACACCTGTTGTATACCCTAACACATTAAATAATTTTTGTGTTAAAGGACTTTGTCCGATTGTGTAATCATCATAAAATAAACCAACAGCAGCTAATGCAGCTCCGCTTACCGCTTGTAATTCGATTCGCGTTACATCATCTTCTAGACGACGACCATTTGGAAATCCATCCATGTTTGGAATGAATTGAATATTGGTATTTGTATTGTAAGCAGGATCTGTTAATCCAAGAACAGCAGCAGAGATAATACCTTCAGAACTAAATTTAGGATCATTACGTGGTGTCACGGGAACGGCCATGTTAAGGCGTAACATATCACCGAAAGTTGGAAGGAAATTATTG